>DASTDN010000287.1:0-14089 GCA_035710365.1 Streptomyces sp.
CACGCGTCGCCGGGGAGGCGTGCGGGCACGTCGTGGCCCGGCCCGCGTACCGGGCGGCTGCCCAGGACCTCGGCACCCGCCGCCGTAGCAGGCCGCTCTCCGTGCTCCCGCCTCGTCCGCCCCGCCCGCTCCGTGTCCGTCACGTCCGCAGGTTGGCGCGGCGGACGCCCTGCTCCGGGGGCGCCCGCGCACCGGTGAGGCAGGCAGTCGCACCCACGGACGCCCGGGCCGGACCGTCCTGCCGCCGGCAGGCGGGACCGCCGCGCCCCGCCGCCCCGTGACCCGGCGTCGACGAGCCGCTCAGGAGGCCCCGCCCGGGCGCGCCGGGCGCCCCACGGCCGCCCGGCCGGGAGCCCCGCCCGGCGCGCATCCCCCAAGATCGGAAAACGCCGCCCGCCGAGGAACGCAAAAAGACGGAGAACCTCGTTTGATCGAGATGATTGATCTCATTTGAAAGCGTCAGCAGGGCTTTGCTGTCCTGGTGGTTAGGCGGCGGGGACCACGCCTCCGCCGGGCAACAGGGGACGCGCCGTCGAGCGCAGCCACGTGTGGACAGACAGAGGGGCCACCTTGATCGAGTCCAGTCGGTTGATTCAGCAGCTCATCGCGGAGCAGGCGGCGGTCCGGCCGGACGATGTGGCCGTGGAGTACGGCGACGAGCGGCTCACGTACGGGCAACTCCTCGGCCGGGTACGGTCGCTGGCCTGGCATCTGCGCGACAAGCACGAGGTCGGGCCGGACGTCCTCGTGCCGTTGCTGTTCGAGCGCTCCCTCGACATGGTGGTCGGCATCCTCGCCGTCATCGAGGCGGGCGGTGCCGTCCTGCCCCTGGACCCGAAGCACCCCGCCGCGCGGCACCGGTTCATCCTGGAGGACTGCGGGGCCCGCCTGCTGCTGGCCAACATCGACACGGACCCGGACCTCGCCGCACGGGTCCACGTCCTCGACCTGCGGGAAGAGCCCTCCTGGCCGGAGCGCGCCACGGAACTGCCGGTCACCGGCACCGCCGGCGACCTCGTCTACTGCCTGTACACCTCGGGTTCCACGGGCGAGCCGAAGGGCGTGCTCATCGAGCACCGCGGGGTGCGCAACGTCCTGCGGTGGGGCGAGGACTACTTCAAGATCACGCCCGACGACCGGGTGCTGCAGAAGACGACCTACACCTTCGACATCTCCGTCATGGAACTGCTCCTGCCGCTGATCAGCGGTGCCAGGCTCGTCCTGCTGGAGGCGGGCGCGGAGACGTCGCCGTCCGCGATCCACGACGCCGTCACGCGGCACGGCATCACCCTGATCCAGTTCGTGCCGTCGGGACTGGCCTCGTACCTGGCGGTCATGGACGACGCCGACCCGCTGCCGGGGGTGGTGCGCTGCCTCGTCGCGGGCGAGCCGCTCAAGCCGGGTCTGCGCACGGCTTTCTACGACGCCACCACCAACTGCGGCCTGTACAACCTGTACGGCCCCACCGAGACGTCGATCTACGCGACGGCCTGCCTCGTGGACCGCGAAGGACCCGTGACGGCGGGCGCGCCGCTCGCCAACACCACGCTGCTGATCGTCGGCGAGGACGACGCGCCCGTCCCGGCCGGTGCCACCGGTGAACTGCTCATCGCGGGCGACGGACTGACCCGCGGCTACCTCAACCAGCCCGGACTGACCCGTGAGCGCTACGTCCGGGCCCCGGACGGCAGCGGCGTACGCATGTACCGCACCGGTGACCTCGCGATCCGGCTGGAGAGCGGCGAGATCGACCTCGTGGGCCGCATCGACGACCAGGTCAAGATCCGCGGCTACCGCATCGAGCTCGGCGAGATCGACAGCACGCTGTCCGGCCTGCCCGGTGTGCACAACAGCGCGGTGGTCGCCCTTGACCTGGCCGGCCAGCAGGAGCTCGTCGCGTACTGGGTCGGCGACGACCGCGCCGGCACCGCGTCGCTGCGCGCAGGCCTGTCCGCGTCGCTGCCCGCCTACATGGTGCCCGCCCGCTTCGTCCGCCTGGACGCCTTCCCGCTGACCTCCAGCGGCAAGATCCAGCGCTCCGCCCTGCCCGCGCCGGACCTCAGCGCCGACTTCGACGGTGCCTACGTGGCGCCGGCCGACGAGCTGGGCCGCGCACTGTGCACCGTCCTCCAGGACGTCCTCGGCTGGGGCCGGGTGGGCCTGAACGACCGGTTCCTCGACCTGGGCGGCGACAGCCTCAAGGCCGTCCGCGTCGTCCTGACGACCCGCGACCGGCTGCGGCGCGAGCTGGGCATGGACGCCCTGCTGCGCAACGAGTCCGTCGCCGAACTCACCGCCCGCCTGCACGAGTCCGGGCTGCCCGGCGCGCACGACGCGCTGCCGGACATCGCTCCCGCCCGGCCCGCGGCGTGGCACCCCCTGTCCTCCGGCCAGTTGTCGATGTGGCTCCTGGCCCAGGCCGGCGCCTCCCACGCGGCGTACACCGTGCCCGCCGTGTACGAGGTGCGGGGCGCCCTGGACCGGGAGGCTCTGCACGGGGCGCTCGTACGGCTCCTGACCCGCCACGAGTCGCTGCGCACGGCCTTCCGCGAGGTCGCCGGAGTCCCCATGCAGCGGGTGCGGGAGGACTTCACCGTCGACTGGGAGACCGAAGCGGTCGACGACGAGGACGCGGCACAGCGGCTGATCACCGGTTTCGTCCAGCGGGACTTCGACCTCGCGGCGGGCCGCCTGGTGCGCTTCCTGCTCGTCGAACGCGCCCCCGACCACCACGTCCTGGTCGTGAGCGCCCACCACATCGCCGTCGACGGCTGGTCGCTGACCGTGCTGATCGACGACGTCATCGCCGGATACGACCAGGGGGCCGCCGGACGTCGGGCCGAGGAGACCTCCCCGCGCCTGCAGTACAAGGACTACGCGCACTGGCAGCGGCGGACGCTCGACCGGCCCGCCGCCGAGGAGTCGCGCGCCTACTGGACCCGGAAGCTCGCCGAGGCCCCCGAACCCCTGGACCTGCCCGCCGACCGGCCGCGCCCCGCCGCACGCAGCTACCGGGGCGCCGTCCTGCGCCGCACCATCCCGGCCGAGGGCCTCCGGGGCCTCAAGTCGCTGTGCCGCGAGGAGGGGGCGACCCTGTACGCGGGACTCAGCGCGGCCCTGCGCGTGCTCTTCCTCCGCTACACCGGCCAGCGGGACGTCGTGCTCGGCACCTCGGCGCTCGGCCGGCCGCTGGAAGCCCTGCACGACCAGATCGGCTACTACGTCAACAGCCTCGCCCTGCGCGAGGAGGTCGCCGCCGGCACCACGTTCCGCGCGCTGCTGCGCACGGTGCAGGACTCCCTCGCCGAGTCCCTCCGGCACGGCGAGTACCCCTTCGACCGGGTCGTCCACGACACCGGCGCCGTCACCACGCGCAGCCACAACCCCCTGTTCGACGTCATGGTGATGATGGACCCCTCATGGGGCGCGCCCACCTCCGAGCCCGCCGGACTGCGGATCCGCCACGTCGACCACCCCGTCCGGCACAGCAAGATGGACCTCACCCTCTACTTCGAGGAGACGGACCACGGACTGAGGACCACCGCCGAGTACGCGACGGACCTGTTCGACGAGGTACGCGTCCAGCGGCTGCTCACCCACTTCGAGACGCTGCTCACGAGCGTCACCGCGGCCCCCGGGGCACCCGTGGAGGAGCTGGAACTCCTGACCGGCGCCGAGCGCGCGCTGGTGCTGACCGGCTTCAACGCCACGGACACCGCGTACGAGACGGACACCCCCGTCCAGCAGCTCTTCGAGCGGCAGGCGGCCCGCACCCCGGAACGCACCGCCACCGTCGACGAGCACCGTGCCCTGACCTTCGCCGAGCTGAACGCCAGGGCGAACGCCCTCGCCTGGGAGCTGCGCGAACACCACGGGGTCGGCGCCGGCACCCTGGTCGCCCTGCACATGGACCGCGGCGTCGACATGACCGCCGCCGTCCTCGGCGTGCTCAAGGCGGGCGGCGCCTACCTGCCGCTGTCCACCACCGACCCGGCCGACCGCGTCGCCGCCGTCCTGGAGGATTCCGGTGCCACCGTCCTCCTGGCCGACACCGCCCGAGCCGGGGCGGCGGCCGCTCCCGGCCGCACCGCCGTCGACGTCACCGCCTTCCTGGCGGACGCCTCCCGCACCGACAACCCGCCGCCGCTGGCCGGACCCGACGACCTCGCCTACTGCATCTACACGTCCGGCTCGACCGGCGTGCCCAACGGCGTCCTCGTCGAACACCGCGGCCTCGTCAACCGGCTCCGCTGGACGACCGAGCACCTGGGCCTCACGGACCGCGACGTCGTGCTGCAGAAGACCCCGTACGTCTTCGACGTGTCCGTGTGGGAACTGCTGCTGCCCTGCGTGACCGGCGCCCGCCAGGTGATGCTCGCGCCCGGGGGACAGTCCGACCCGGGCCTGATCCGCGACACCGTCGAACGCCACGGCGTGACGCTCCTGCACTTCGTGCCCTCGATGCTCAGCCAGTACCTGTCCGCGCTCGACGGGGGCCTCACCGGCGTGCGCCACGTCGTGTGCAGCGGCGAGGAACTCGGCCGGGACCTCGCCACCCGGTTCTTCGCGGCCACCGGCGGCACCGGTACGCGGCTGCACAACTACTACGGCCCCACCGAGGCCACCGTCGACGTCTCCCTGCTGGAGGTCACCGACACGCCGGGCCCGGTCACGATCGGCCGCCCCGCCGCCAACACGCGGCTCTACGTCCTCGACGACCAGGGCCGTCCCTGCCCCGTCGGTGTCCCCGGCGAGCTGTACATCAGCGGTGTCCAGGTGGCCCGCGGCTACCTGAACCGGCCGGAGAAGACCGCCCTCACGTTCACGGCGGACCCGTTCCGGCCCGGGGCGCGCATGTACCGCACTGGGGACGCGGCCCGCTGGCAGGAGAACGGCGAGATCCTCTACCTCGGCCGCCGCGACCGCCAGGTCAAACTGCGCGGCTTCCGCATCGAACCCGGTGAGATCGAGGAGGCACTGGCGGGCCAGGAGGGCGTCGAACGCGCCGTCGTACTGGCGCGGAAGGACACCGCCGGCGCCGACGCCCTGTGGGCGTACGTCGAGAACGCGGTGCCCGGCGCACCCGCGGCCCCCGCGGAGCTGCGGGAGGCCCTCGGCGCCCGGCTGCCGGAGTACATGGTGCCGGCGTACTTCGTCTTCACCGACGCCCTCCCCCTCACGCGCAACGGCAAGGCCGACCACCGCGCCCTGCTCGCGCTGAGCCACACGGCGCAGGTGTCCAGCAACCGCTACGTCGCCCCCCGCACCGCGGCCGAGGAGCGGCTGGCCGGGATCTGGACGGAACTGCTGCGCCTGGAACGCGTGGGCGCCGAGGACGACTTCTTCGCCCTCGGCGGCAACTCACTCAGCGCGTTGCAGCTCTCCACCCGCATCGGCAAGGCCTTCGGCGTCGAGCTGAAGCTCGCCGCGCTGTTCACCCACCGGTCGGTCGCCGCCCAGGCCGCCCTGATCGCCGGCTCGGCGGCGGCACCGTCCGCGTCCCCGCTGGCACGCGTCCCGCGCGGCGAACGGCACGTCCTGTCCTTCGCCCAGGAACGCATGTGGTTCCTGCACATGCTCGCCCCCGACACCGGCTCCTACAACATCCCCGTCCTGATCCGCCTCGCGGGTCCCGTCGACGCCGGGGTGATGGAGCGGGCCGTCACCAGCCTGACGGCCCGGCACGAGATGCTGCGCACGACGTTCGTCCAGGAGGGCGGCGAGGTCTTCCAGCGGGTGCGTGACGACCTCCCCGTCCCCTACGAGGTACGGGACCTGGGCGCCCTCGCCGGCGAGGCGGCGCGCGACGAGGCGGCGCGACTGGTGCGGGAGATCAGCTCCACGCCGTTCCACCTGGAGGAGGACTCGCCGCTGCGGGTCGTGCTGCTCCGGCTCGGCGACGAGGAATGGCAGCTCCTGGTGGTGGTGCACCACATCGCGGGCGACGGCTGGACGCTGCGCCTGATCATGCAGGAGCTGTCCAGCCTGTACGCGGGGCACGCGTCGGGCGACGCGGACCCGCTGCCCGCCCGCTCGGTGCACTACATCGACTACGCGGTCGCCGAACGCGACCCCGCGCACCGCGAGCGCATCGAGGACGACCTGGCGTACTGGACGGACCGCCTCGCCGGGGCGCCGTCCCTGGACCTGCCCACCGACGAGCCCGACGCGGACGCCCAGGGCCGGTCCGGGAGCGGGGACCTCACGGTGCGCGTCGGCACCGACACCGGCCGCAGGCTGCGGGAGCTGGCGGCACGCACCGCGACGACCCCCTTCGAGATCACGATGGCCGCCCTCAACCTGCTCCTGTCGCGCCTGGGCGACCACCAGGACGTGGTGGTCGGCTTCCCGGTCGTGTACCGCCCGGACATCGACCTGGAGGGGACCGTCGGGCTGTTCCTCAACACCCTGGTGCTCCGCACCGACCTGACCGGAGCGCCCCCCTTCACCGAGCTCCTGGAGCGGGTCAGCACGGGGGTGCGGGAGGCGTACGAGCACCAGGCCGCGCCGTTCGAGATGCTCGTCGAGCGCCTCAACCCGGAGCGCGAGGCGGACCGCACGCCGGTGTTCGACGTCCTGCTGAACTACCTGGCGGACATGACCGAGGACCTGACGGTCGACGGGGTCACCGCCGAGGTCGACGACTACGCGTTCGACCTCCAGGCCAAGTTCCCGCTCACCTTCTACGTCCGCGACGAGCCGGACGGCGGGATGCTGATCGAACTGGTCTACCGGACCGACCTGTTCTCGGCCGAACGGGCCGGGACGATGGCCGCCCAACTGGTCGAGGTGCTCGAACAGGCCGCGGCGGACCCCGCGCGGCCCGTCCCGTCGTACGCCCTGGCGGCCGGGGTCGCCCGGCACCGGCGGGCCGAACTCGCCGCGCCCATCGAGCAACCCCCCCAGCGGCCGGTGCCGGAGCTGATCGCCGACGTCGCCGCCCGCCATCCCGGCCGCGTGGCAGTCCGGCAGGGCAGCCGCACGCTGACGTACGGCGAACTGGTCGCCCGCAGTGAGGCCGTCGCCCGTCGGCTGGTGGCGCGCGGCCGCGGCGTCGGCGACGTGGTCGGAGTGACCGGCGCGCGCGGCATCGGCTTCGTCGTCGGCCTGCTCGGCGTGCTGCGCAGCGGCGCCGTCGCCTTCCCGGTGGACCCCGCGCTGCCCGAGGGGCGCATCCGCCACCTCCTGGAGATCGGCAGGGCCGGCCTGTTCGTGAGGGTCACCGACGGCGCCGGGGACGGCACCGTGGCCGGCACCGAGACGGTCGACGTCGACGCCGAGGGGCTGTTGCCGCTCCGCGAGGACGGCGATGGCACGGCACTGCTGCCGTCGGTGTCCCCGGCGGACCCGGCGTACGTGTTCTTCACCTCCGGCACCACGGGCCGGCCCCGCGGGGTGCTGGGCCGGCACGGCGGACTCAGCCACTTCCTCACCTGGCAGGCCGCCGAGTTCGGCGTCGGCGAGGACGACCGGTGCTCGCAGCTCACCAGCGTCTCCTTCGACGTGATGCTCCGCGACACGTTCCTCGCGCTGGTCTCGGGCGGCACCCTCGTGGTGCCCGAGGAGGCGGACGAACTCGGCGGCAAGGCGATCTTCCGCTGGCTGGAGCGCGAGCGGATCACCGTCCTGCACGCCGCCCCCACCGTCCTGCAGACCTGGCTCCTGGACGCCCCCGAGGACGTCCGCCCCGACAGCCTCCGGCTGACGATCTGCTCGGGCGAGCCGATGAAGGCGGCACTGGTGGAGAACATCCGCGACCGCTGCCCGAGCACCGAGGTGGTGTGCCTGTACGGGACGACGGAGACGACGCTCGCGAAGTTCTTCCACCGCCTCCCCGAGGGGCCGCCGCCCCCGGTCATCCCGATCGGCACCCCGCTGCCGCAGACGCAGATCTTCGTGATGCGCGAGGGTGGTGTGCTGTGCGGGGTCGGCGAGACCGGCGAGATCGCCATCCGCACCCCGTTCCGCACCCTCGGCTACCTGAACGACCCCGAGGCCACGCGGGCGAGCTTCTTCCCCAACCCGCTGCGCGACGACGCGGACGACCTGCTCCACCGCACCGGTGACGTCGGACGGCTGCGCCCCGACGGCCTGCTGGACGTCCTCGGACGCGCCGACCACCAGGTGAAGATCAGCGGGGTGCGGATCCAGCCGGCGGAGGTCGAGAACACCCTCACCGGGCACCCGGCCGTCTCCACGGGCATCGTCATCGCCCACAAGGACACCAGCGGTGAGGCCCATCTGGTCGCCTACGTGGTGCCCACGGACCCGGACCGGGACGAGCAGGCCCTCGCCGAGGAACTGCGCACCTACCTGATGGGCCTGCTGCCCAGGGTGATGGTCCCCGGCGAGTACATCGCCCTGGACCGCATCCCCACCAACGCCAACGGCAAGCCCGACCGTGCCGCCCTGCCGGAGCCGCGCTTCGCACGGGACACGCCGCCGAACCCGTCGGCCGCCCCGCGCAACGACGTCGAGCGCCGCATCTGCGACATCTGGGGCACGGTCCTGGACCGCGCCGTCCTGGGAGTCGACGACAACTTCTTCGCCCTGGGCGGTACGTCCCTGAAGCTGCTGCGCCTGTACGCACTGCTCGACGAGTGCTTCCCGGGGACCTTCCGCGTCGCCCAGTTGTTCACCCACCGCACCATCGCCGCTCAGGCGGCGCTGGTCGCGCCCCTCCCCACGCAGCCGGAAGACGGGGTCACCGAGCATGAGTTCTGAGACCAGCACGAGCGGCACGGCCGCCGCGCCCGGGGACGCGGTGCGTGCCACCGGGCCCTCGGCCGGCCCGGGCCGGGACATCGCCGTGATCGGCATGGCGGCGCGGCTGCCCGAGGCGGACGACCTCCAGCAGTTCCTCCGCAACCTCCGTGACGGCCGCGACAGCGTCCGGGAGCTGACCGAGGACCGGATCGCGCGGACCTCGCTCCCCCCGGACGAGCAGTACCAGTTGTGCGGCTTCCTCGACGACATCGACACCTTCGACCCCGCGTTCTTCGGCATCTCCAAGGGCGAGGCCAAGAACATGGCGCCCGAGCACCGGCTGCTGCTCCAGGTCGCCTACCAGGCGGTCGAGAACGCCGGTTACGCCCCCGGGACGCTCGACGGCGTCCGCGGGACGGTGTACGCCGCCGACACGAAGATCGAGTACGGCGAACTGGCGCTCGACCCCGAGCCGACCCTGAGGATGGGCACGCACCACTCCGCCATGGCCGGACGGCTGTCGCGCTTCTTCGGCCTGCGCGGCACCGCCACCCTGATCGACTCGGCCTGCTCGTCCTCCCTGCTCGCCGTCCACCAGGCGATGAACGACCTGCTGCTCGGCGACTCCGAGCTGGCCATGGTGTGCGGGGCCAGCATCAACGTGCTGGCCGACCACAAGACCGGCGACCTGGACATCGGCATCCGCTCGGCCGACGGTAAGGCCCGCGCGTTCTCCGCCGACGCTTCCGGCACCGGCTCGGGCGAGGCCGTCGCCGTCGTCCTGCTCAAGCCGCTCGACGCGGCGCTGCGCGACGGCGACCCGGTGCACGCCGTCATCAAGGCCACCGCCGCCAACAACGACGCGTCCCGTTCCGGCACCCTGACCGCCCCGGACAGCAACGCCCAGGCCGAGGTCATCGAACTGGCCTGGCGGAAGGCGGGGATCGACCCCACCACGATCTCCTTCATCGAGGCCCACGGCACGGGCACCCCGCTGGGCGACCCGATCGAGATCGAGGGAATCGACCTGGCGTTCCGGCGGGTCACCGACCGCAAGCACTTCGTCGCCCTGTCGACCGCGAAGTCCAACGTCGGCCACACCTGGAGCGTGTCCGGCCTGGTCGGCCTCATCAAGGTGATCCTGTCGCTGCGCACCCGGCAGTTGTTCCCGACGCTGCACGCGGCCGAGCTCAACCCGTACATCGACTTCGCGAACTCGGCGGTCTCGGTCACCCGGGAACTGACGCCGTGGGAGCCGGATGCCGGGGTACGCCGCGCGGGCGTCAGCTCGTTCGGAGTGATGGGCACCAACGTGCACGCCGTCCTGGAGGAAGCGCCCGGCTCGCCCGGCTCTCCCACCGGGCAGCCGCGGGCCGCCGGCGGGACGTACTTCGTGCCGCTGTCGGCGAAGAGCCCCACCGCCCTCGCGGCCAACGCGGCCGCGCTGCGCCGCTGGATCGAGGAGCGGCCGGAGCTCGACCCGGCGGACATCGAGCGCACCCTGACGGCGGGCCGCGACCACCACCCGTACCGCGTCGGTCTGACGGTGAGCGGTCCGGCCGGGCTCGGCGACGCCCTCGCCGCCGTGCAGCCGCCCGCCCCCGCCGGGCCGACGACGACGGTGCTGCTGCTGTCGGGTGCCTGTGACGCCACGCCGGAACTCACCGCGCGGCTCCGCGCCCGCCACCCGCACTTCGACGAGCTGTACGGCCAGGCCCTGGCCACCGGGGCCCGGCTCGGCCTGCGCGACGAGCAGTTCGCGTTCCAGTACGCCTTCATGGGCCTGCTGCGCCACATCGGCCTGGCCTTCGACCACGTCGTCGCGCAGAGTGCGGGTAAGCCCGCCCTGGACGCCGCCAACGGCCGCGTCCCCCTCGACGAGGCGCTGCGCGGCGCGGCGGCCGAGGACCGGGCCGTGCCCGCGGACCTCGACGCACGCGTGGACCGGCTCCTGAACAAGTTCACCGGCCCGCGACGGGTCCTGTTCGTGGAGGCCGGCCCGCTGTCCACGATCTCCGGGGCGCTGGCCGGGCGCGCCGCAGCGGGCTACGACGTGGTGGCCCTGGACGAGAGCGGGCTCCCCGGTTTCCTGGCCGGTCTGTACACGGCCGGTGCCCAGTGGCGGTGGGATGCCCGGATCGGCCCGGGACGCCGTGTCGAGCTGCCGTCGTACCAGTTCGACCGCATCCGCTGCTGGCTGGACGACAACAAGGTCCGCACCCACTCCGCCGCCGCAGCCGAGCCCGTCGTGCCGGTCGTGCCCGCCGAGGCCGATCCGCTGGAGGCCGTGGTGGAGGTGTGGCAGGACGTCCTCGGCGACACACCCGACGTCGACGCCTCCTTCTTCGACCTCGGCGGCGACTCCATCAGCGGCATGCAGGTCATGAACCGCCTCAGCACGCTCTTCGCCGTCGAACTCGACGAGTACGCCATCTTCGACCACGCGACCCCGCGACAGCTCGCCGCGCACATCCGGGAGGCCCGGGACACCCCCGTGGCGGCGCCCGCGGCGGACGCCGTCGCGTCGGCTCCGTTCCCGGCCTCACCCGCCCAGCTCAACATCTGGGTCGCCTCCCAGTTCGAGGGCGGTTCCGCCGCCTTCAACCTCACCCGCAGTTTCCGGCTGGACGGGCGGGTGGACGCCCAGGCCCTGCAGCGGGCCCTGGACGCGCTGGCCGGGCGTCACGAGGCCCTGCGCACCACGTTCGCCTTCGCGGACGGGGAACTGACCCAGACCACGGCCCCCGCCGAGGGGTTCACGGTCCCCCTCCGCCTGGAGCAGCCGGCCGGCGGCCGCCCCGGCGACACCGGCATCACGGCGTACGTGCGTCCCTTCGCGGCCGCCCCCTTCGACCTGGCGGCCGGTCCCCTGGTCCGCGCCCAACTGGCGTCCTTCGCCGGGGACGAGCACGTCCTGACCCTCAGCACGCACCACATCGTGGCCGACGGCTGGTCCCTGGAACTCCTGGTCCGCGACCTGTCCGCGTTCTACGCCTCCTTCGCCAGGGGCGTCGCGCCCGGACTGCCCGCGGTGGAGCTCGGCTACCGCGACCACCACGTCGAGAGCAGGCAGCGGGCCGACGAACACCGGGAGGCGGCGGCCGCGTACTGGCTGGAGCAGTACACGGACGTCCCCGCGGGGATCGACCTGCCGGTCCGCTCCGGCGTCGGCGGCGAGGCGTTCAGCGGCGCCTACCGCGACTACGCGCTCCCCGGCGCGCTGTGGGAGCGGCTGCAGCGGTTCGCCAAGGCCGAGGGCGGCACCGCCTTCGCCTCGGTCGTCAGCGCCTTCGCCGCGCTGCTCGCCCGCTACACCGACCAGGGCGAGCTGGTCGTCGGCACCTCCCTGAGCGGTCGCGGCAGGCCGGGCGCCGAGCAGCTCGTCGCCCTGCTGGTGCGCACCCTGCCGCTGCGGGTGCGGATCGACGACGAGGCCGGTTTCCGGGCGCTGTTCGCGCAGGTCCGTTCCCGGTTCACGGCCGGCGCCCGGCACAGCGACTACCCGTACGAGGAACTCGTCCAGGAACTCCAGCGACGCGGACGCACCACCTTCGCGCATCTGTTCGACGTGCTGATCGAGTTCGAGCAGTTCGCGGGGGACGACGAGCAGGCCCTGGTCGCGATGGGCGACGAGGACCTGAGGGTGACCCCCGTGGACGTCACCCTCCAGACCAGTGTGTTCCCGCTGAACATCATGCTCGCCGAGCAGGCGGGCACCCTCGGGGCGGTCGTCCGCTTCGACACACGCCTGTTCGACGCGCACACCGTCGACCGGATGTGGGACTCCTTCACCGCCCTGCTCGGCGCCCTCCTCGACCGCCCGGACGCGGCCCTGCGGCAGATCCCGTACCTCACGGCCGCCGAGGAGCGCGACGTCCTCGCCACCGGCGCGCACGACTTCGCCTTCGACGCCTCACTGAAGATCCACCTCGCCGTCGAGCGGTTCGCCCGCACCAGCCCGGACCGCGTCTGCCTGGTGGCCGGGCCGGAGCAGCGGACGTACGCCGGGCTCAACGCCCGCGCCAACCGGTTCGCCCGGTACTTCCGGGACGAGCTGGGCGTGCGGCCCGAGGAGGTCGTGGCCCTCGTGATGGACCGTTCGGTCCTCACGGTCGAGGCGATCCTCGCGCTGTGGAAGTGCGGCGCCGCCTACCTGCCCGTCGACCCCGACTACCCGCCGTCGTACGTCCGGTCGATGCTGGAGTCGTCGAGGGTGCGCCTCGTCGCCGTGGACCCGGCGCGGATGACGCCCGGCCTGCGCGCCGGCATCGGCGACGGGCACACCGTGGTGGAACTGACCGACGCCACCGGAGCGGACCTCCCCACCGCCGACCTGGACCTCACGACCGGCGACTCGGCCCTGTCGTACGTGATCTACACCTCGGGTTCGACGGGCGTGCCGAAGGGCGTGATGGTCGAACACCTCGGCATGCTCAACCACCTCCACGCGAAGATCGACGACCTGTCGCTGACCGAGCGGAGCGTGGTGGCGCAGAACGCGTCGAACTGCTTCGACATCTCCGTCTGGCAGATGTTCGCCGCCCTGTACACCGGCGGCCGGACGGTGATCTACGAGACGGCGCTGCAACTCGACCCGGTGCGCTTCGGCGAACGCCTCGACGAGGACGGCGTCACCGTCCTCGAAGTCGTCCCCTCGTACCTCGACACCATGCTCGACGCGTGGGAGCGCGCCGGCCGCCGCTTCGGCCTGCCCGCCCTGGCCCACCTGATGGTGACCGGCGAGGCGGTGCTGCCCCGCTCGGTCAACCGCTGGCTGGCGCACTACCCGCACATCCCCGTCGTCAACGCCTACGGCCCCACGGAGGCGTCCGACGACGTCACCCACCACGTGATGGCCGAACCCGTGACCACGGACACCGTGCCGCTGGGCACCCCGATCCACAACACCCTGATCTACGTGCTGGACGAGCACCTGCGGGTGTGCCCGCGGGGCATGAAGGGCGAGATCTACGTCTCGGGCATCGGCGTCGGCCGCGGCTACCTGCACGCCCCCGAGCAGACCGCCCGGGTGTTCCTGCGCGACCCCTTCCGCCCGGAGCGGCGCATGTACCGCACCGGCGACGCCGGACGCTGGACCACGGAGGGCACCCTGGAGTACCTGGGCCGCACGGACAGCCAGGTCAAGGTGCGGGGCTTCCGCATCGACCTCGGCGAGATCGAGCGCCGCGTGGACGCCTGCCCCGGCGTGAAGGCGGCCGCGGTCGTCGTCCGGGCCGGCGCCCGGGACCGGCTGTGCGCGTTCGTCGTGCTGGAGCCCGGCGCCACGGTCGCCGCGTGCCGCACCGCGCTGCACGGCGAGCTGCCCCACCACATGGTCCCGGCCGACTTCGTCGAGATCGACGCGATGCCGCTGACCACCAAC
>DASTDN010000288.1:0-3095 GCA_035710365.1 Streptomyces sp.
AGGCCCCCGCGGCCACCCCGGCGGGCGGGGGGCCCGCGGCTCACGGGTGGCCCGCCGCGAACGGGGCACCGGGCGCGAACGGCGGGCCGGGGGGTAACGGCGGGCCGGGCTCGGGTTCCGCCGACGCGCCCAGCGGCCGCAGTGCCCGGGTGTCGTCGCGGTCGTCGCGGTCACGGCGGTCGGTGTCGGGCCGGTTGACGCCGTCGGCGTCGGGGCGGTCGGGGAGCCGTTCGGTGTCGGTGCGCAGTTCCGGTTCCGGGGCGGGTTCGGCCTCGCGCGGGCGGCTCGGCGCCGGGCTGGTTCAGGTGCCGCCGATCCCGCGCCCCGACCCGCGCGCGCTGGTGCCGGCCAACCCGGAGGTGCCCGAACGCAAGCGGTTCTGCTCCCGCTCGGACTGCGGGGCGCCGGTGGGACGGTCCCGTGGCGGGCGGCCGGGACGCACGGAGGGCTTCTGCACCAAGTGCGGCCACCCGTACTCGTTCGTGCCCAAGCTCCGCGGCGGGGACGTCGTGCACGGCCAGTACGAGGTGGTGGGCTGTCTCGCGCACGGCGGGCTCGGCTGGGTGTATCTCGCCGTGGACCGCGCGGTGTCCGACCGGTGGGTGGTCCTCAAGGGCCTGCTCGACACGGGCGACCAGGACGCGATGGCGGCGGCGATCTCCGAGCGGCGGTTCCTCGCGGAGATCGAGCACGCCAACATCGTGCGGATCTACAACTTCGTGGAGCACCTCGACCCGCGCACCGGCTCCCTCGACGGCTACATCGTCATGGAGTACGTCGGCGGCAAGTCCCTGAAGGAGATCGCCAACGGCCGCCGCACCCCGCAGGGCCGACGCGACCCGCTGCCGGTGGAGCAGGCGTGCGCGTACGGCATCGAGGCCCTGGAGGCCCTCGGCCACCTGCACAGCCGCAATCTCCTGTACTGCGACTTCAAGGTCGACAACGCCATACAGACCGAGGACGAGCTGAAGCTGATCGACATGGGCGCCGTGCGCCGGACGGACGACGAGGAGTCGGCCATCTACGGCACGGTGGGCTACCAGGCGCCCGAGGTCGCCGAGGTCGGCCCGTCCGTCGCCTCCGACCTGTACACGGTGGGCCGTACGCTCGCCGTCCTCACCTTCGACTTCCAGGGCTACACGACCGTCCACGCCGCCTCGCTGCCCGACCCGGACCACATCGAGGTCTTCCGGCGGTACGAGTCGTTCTACCGGCTGCTGGTGCGGGCCACGGATCCCGACCCGGCCCGCCGGTTCGCGTCCGCGCGGGAGATGGCCGAGCAACTGACGGGCGTCCTGCGGGAGGTCGTCTCCCTCCAGACGGGCCGCGCCCGGCCCGCGCTGTCGACCCTGTTCGGCCCCGAACTGCGGGTGACCGACGGGGAGGTGCTCCCGCGACTGGAGGGAGACGTGTCCCGCCTCGGCGCCCGCCAGACCACCGGACGAGGGGGCCCCGCGCGAGGAACTCGCGGGAGACGGCCCTTCGGACGGCGGCCCAGGACCAAGGCCGGGACCGCACTCGGCACCGGCACCCTGACCGGCACCGGCTACGCGTCCGTGGCCACCGCGTACGGGTCCGGATCTCGGGCCGATGCCGAGACCGGATACGGATACGGGTCCACGCACGGATACGCGCCCACGCCCGGGACCGGACACGGGGGCGGGCGCGGGGCACCCGCCGCGGCGGACCCCGGTGCCGCGCCACTCCCCGGGGGCCTGGTCAAGCCGGTCGACGCGGCCGCCGCGGCGCTGGCACTGCCGGTGCCGCGCGTCGACCCGTCCGACCCCCACGCGGGTTTCCTGGCGGGCCTGCCGTCGTCCGCGCCGGGCGAACTCCTCGGCGCGCTCGCGGGCGTGCCGTCGCCGTCCGTGGAGACGCGGCTGCGGCAGGTCCGCGCCTGGCTGGAGAACGGCGACCTCCCCGCCGCCCTCGACGCGCTGGAGCGGGTGGAGGCCGAACGCCCCGACGACTGGCGGGTCGTCTGGCACCGGGGTGTCGCCTCGCTGGTCACCGGCGACCACGAGGCCGCCGCGCTCGCCTTCGACGCGGTGTACGACGCCTTCCCCGGCGAGCCCGCCCCGAAGCTGGCCCTCGGCCTGTGCGCGGAGGTCCTGGGCCAGTTGGACAACGCGGCCGAGTACTACCGGCTGGTGTGGGCGACCGACCCGAGCCATGTGAGCGCGGCGTTCGGCCACGCGCGCGTGCGCCTCGCGGCAGGCGACCGGCGGGGCGCCGTCCGGACCCTGGAGTCGGTGCCGGAGTCGTCCATCCACTACACGGCGGCCCGGGCGGCGGCGGTACGGGCCCGGCTGCGGCAGCGCACCGCCCTGCCCGGCGACACGGCCCTCCCCGACGACCTGTCGGCCGCCGCCGGGCAGATCGAGGCGCTGGACGCGTACGGGCTCGATCCGGCGCGCCGCGAACAGTTGTCGGTGGAAGTCCTCGGCTGCGCCCTGGACTGGGTACTCTCCGGTGGCTGGGGTTCCGCTCCGGCCGCCCGGCGAGTGCTGCTCGGCAGCGAGCTGGACGAGCGCGGCCTGCGCTTCGGCCTGGAGCGTTCGTACCGCACGCTGGCCCGGCTCGCCCGAGACGGCGAGGAGAGGATCGACCTGGTGGAACGAGCCAACCGTTACCGCCCCCGGACGTGGGTGTAGTGATGTCACAGATTCCCCGGCTGTCCGCCTGCCCGAGCTGCGCGGAACCGCTCGACCCGGGCGACCGCTTCTGCGGCGCCTGCGGGTACGACCTGTCCGCCGTGCCCGCCCCTCCCGGCGACCACCCGACGGTGACGCTGCACGCCGCGGGCCGGGCCGCGACCGCACCCGCGGAAGCGGAGCGGCCCACGCCGCCGCCCGCCGCGGCCCCGTCTCCGCCGCCCCCGCCTCCTCCCCTCGTACCACCGGTCGCGGCGGGGGCCGGTGACCGGCCGCCCGTGGTTCCCCCGGGCCCGGCCGCGCGGCCTGCGGATGCGGCCGCTCCGCTCGTCCCGCCGTCCGATCCCGCCCCGCCGGTGGCGCCGCCCCCCGTGTCCGGCGGCGGCGTGCGCTTCGACCGGCGGCCCGGCTGGGACGGCCACGGACAACCGCCGGGCGCCG
>DASTDN010000289.1:0-13673 GCA_035710365.1 Streptomyces sp.
GGCGACTACGAGCAGTTGCTGGAGATGTTCGAGAGCACGGCGCAGCGTTCGCACCTGGTGTGGCATTACGACCACGCGGGCGCCTACGTTCCCGTCGACTTCCCGCAGCCACTGTCCAGCGACGAACTTCTCGCGGGCGGCGGCCCCTTGGGCTCCTCCCACGCACTGCTGCGGGAGCTGGAACTCGTCGCGCCGTCCCTCGGCATCGATCCGGCCAACCCCCCGCAGACGCCCGAGCCTCCGCACGGCCCGACCGAGCTGGAGGAGCCGGCCGTGCCCGCCCCGTACGACCCGAGCCCCTTCGCCCGCGAGCGCCATGTCTGGCTGGGCCTGCACGCGGCGGCGACCCGGAGCCTGGCGCAGGGCTCGATGATCGTCTTCAGCTAGACCCGCGCGGACCGGACCGGTGGAGGGGGCGGCGGGGGCGGTTCAGCTCAGCCGGGAGAGCCCCTTCCGCAGGTCGTCGGCGTTCATGACGGGGCAGACCTCGACCTCGGCGTTCATCCGGGTGAAGAAGGGCTCCCCCGTGGGCGGCAGGTCCGAGCTGTCCTCCATGTCGAAGAACAGCAGCGCGGTACGCCGCCCGCCGAGCGGCCCGAAGTAGGCCGCCTCCGGCTTGATCCGCTCCAGGGTCTCCCTCATCGCGTCGGCCATCTCCCCCTTCCGGATCAGCTCGTTCGCCTTCTCCGTGTCCAGCGTGGCCTTGAGCATCACGCGCATCGCACTCACCTTCTCCGGTCGACGCACGCGGGTACGGTTTCAGGCTATGCCCGGAAGGGAAGGGGCGCGCGGGCGACGGGACGGACGACGGCGGGGCGGGTGGCGTACCTTCGCGCCACCCGCCCCGCCGCGCCGTCGGCGCGTCACCTCGTCCGTCGCCCCGGCCGGAGACCTCAGAGGAACGAGTTGATCTCGATCGTCTCGTCGCGGCCCGGTCCCACGCCGATCGCGGAGATCGGGGCGCCCGACATCTCCTCCAGGGCCTTCACGTACGCCTGGGCGTTCTTCGGGAGGTCCGTGAAGGTCTTGGCCGTGCTGATGTCCTCCGACCAGCCGGGCAGCATCTCGTAGACCGGCTTGGCGTGGTGGAAGTCGGTCTGGGAGTACGGGAGTTCGTCGACGCGGCGGCCGTCGATCTCGTACGCGACGCAGACCGGGATCTGCTCCCAGCCGGTGAGGACGTCCAGCTTGGTGAGGAAGAAGTCCGTGAGGCCGTTGACGCGCGTCGCGTAGCGGGCGATCACCGCGTCGAACCAGCCGCAGCGGCGGTCGCGGCCGGTGGTGACGCCCCGCTCGCCGCCGATGCGGCGCAGGGCCTCGCCGTCCTCGTCGAGCAGTTCCGTGGGGAACGGGCCGGCGCCGACGCGCGTCGTGTACGCCTTGAGGATGCCGATGACGCGGCTGATCTTCGTCGGGCCCACGCCCGCGCCCGTGCAGGCGCCGCCCGCGGTCGGGTTCGAGGAGGTGACGAAGGGGTACGTGCCGTGGTCGATGTCGAGCAGGGTGCCCTGGCCGCCCTCGAAGAGGACCACCTTGTCCTGCTCCAGGGCCTCGTTCAGGACGAGGACCGTGTCGGCGACGTACGGGGCGAGCTTGTCCGCGTAGCCGAGCAGCTCCTCGACGACCTGGTCGACGGCGATCGCGCGACGGTTGTAGAGCTTGGTGAGGATCTGGTTCTTGACGTCGAGCGCCGCCTCCACCTTCTGGGTGAGGATCGACTCGTCGTACAGGTCCTGGACGCGGATGCCCACGCGGTTGATCTTGTCCGCGTAGGTCGGGCCGATGCCGCGGCCGGTGGTCCCGATCTTGCGCTTGCCGAGGAAGCGTTCCGTGATCTTGTCGACGGTCACGTTGTACGGCGTGATGATGTGCGCGTTTCCGCTGATCAGGAGTTTGGACGTGTCGACGCCGCGCTCGTTGAGTCCGCTCAGCTCGGAGAGCAGGACCGACGGGTCGACGACGACGCCGTTGCCGATGACCGGCGTGCAGCCGGGAGACAGGATTCCGGAAGGGAGCAGGTGCAGGGCGTACTTCTGGTCGCCCACGACCACCGTGTGGCCGGCGTTGTTGCCGCCCTGGTATCGCACCACGTAGTCGACGGAACCACCGAGCAGGTCCGTCGCCTTTCCCTTGCCTTCGTCACCCCACTGAGCACCGAGCAGCACAAGTGCGGGCACGCGCGTACACCCCTTCCGGGCGGGGCATGTCCTGGGTCAGAGGTGTACGCGGAGGGTTTCCGCCGCGTGCCCTGCGGCCGTCGTTGGCCGCACCCGTCGGACCGGATGCCCCGGAATAGACGAAGCCCCTGGCGCAATAGCGCAAGGGGCTCTTGCACAAAGATGCTACCCGAGGAAGCGAGGCAGGACCGAGGTGGCGACTTAGAGGTGGCGACTTATCCGACGTCCGACTCGCTGCTCGTGGTCATCGACCCGGTCGCCCGTCGCGCCGATGGGGAATCGGTACGGATCGCGAAAGACGTGCTCAGCGCGGGTGCGGCGGCCAAGGTGTGTCTGCCCGAGGGGCCGGAGGAGTTCGCCCGGGTCCTGGCGCGGCGCGGCTCGCGCCGGCCGGTCGTGATCGGTGACGACCGGACGCTGGTGCGTGCGGTGACCCTGCTGCACCGGCACCGTGAGCTGAACGGATGCGCCCTGTCGATGGTGCCGGTCGGCAGTGAACTGGGTCTCGCGCGCTCGCTGGGCGTCCCGGCGGGCGCGGTGGCCGCGGCGCGGGCCGTGCTGGACGGGGTGGCGCGGCGGCGCGACCTGCTGGTGGACGACAGTGACGGGGTGGTGCTCGGCGCGGTCGGGATACCGCCGCTCGGGGACGCCCCGCCGGGCGGGGAGACGGCGGACGACGAGGCTGACGACCCGTTCCGGCCCTGGCTGCGGACCTGCCAGTCCCTGGTACGGACCCTGGTCCCGGTGCGTCCGGCCCGGCCGGCTCCCCCGGCCGCTCCCGGGCCGTCCCGGCTGCGGATCGAGGTGGACGGCAGCACCCTGGTGGACCTGGACCAGCCGGTGACCGGGCTGTCCGTGTTCCCCGGTGCCTCGGGGATGGCGGCGGTCGAGGTGCGGCCGGTGTCGGTGGGCGCGGAGGCCTCTCCGGTGCTGGCGAAGGGCCGTACGGTCACGGTCTCGGGTGAGGATTTCCGCTACCGGGCGGACGCGTCGGTGTCGGGGCCGGTCCGCCGCCGGACGTGGACGGTGCGGGAGGGCGCCTGGGCGCTGACCCTGCCGGTGCCCCGGTGAGGCACCCGGGCCGGCCGCGGCCCCGGTGAGGCACCCGGGCCGCGCCCGCCTCCCCCGGCGCCGCTCACACCGCGACCCGTAGTTCCTCCAGCCCCCTGATCACGAAGTTCGGCTTGCGCCGCGGCTCGGCCGCCAGGGTCAGGGCCGGGGCCCTCGTCAGCAGGGCCGTCATCGACGCGGCCAGTTCGAGGCGGGCGAGCGGGGCGCCGATGCAGTAGTGGATGCCCGCGCTGAAGGAGATGTGGGGGTTGTCACGGCGGGTGAGGTCCAGCCGGGCCGGGTCGGTGAAGACGGCCGGGTCGTGGTTGGCGGAGCCGAACAGCAGGGCGATCTCGGCGCCGCGCGGCACGGTCGTCCCGCCGATCCCGATGTCGTCCAGCACCCACCGCTCGAACAACTGGAGCGGGGTGTCGTACCGCATCAGCTCCTCGATCGCGGACGGCACCAGGGCGGGGTCCGCGCGCAGCGCCGCGAGTTGCCCCGGGTGCCGGAAGAGGGCGTACCAGCCGTTCACCGTGGCGTTCACGGTGGCCTCGTGCCCCGCGTTGAGCAGCAGCACGGCCGTCGAGACCAGTTCCTGTTCGGTGAGGCGTTCGCCGTCGTCGTGGGCCGTGATCAGGCCGGACATCAGGTCGTCGCCGGGGTGCCTGCGGCGCTCCGCGATCAGCTCGCGCAGGTAGTCGGAGAATTCCACGGACGCGCGGACCGCCCGTGCCGCCGTCTCCTCCGGGGGGTTCAGCTCGTACATTCCGCAGATGTCCGCCGACCAGGGCCGCAGCGGCGCCCGGTCCGCCTCCGGGATGCCCAGCATCTCCGCGATCACGGCGACGGGCAGCGGCTCCGCGACGTCCGTCAGCAGGTCACCGCCGCCCGCCGCCACCAGCCGGTCCACCAGGTCGCCCGCCAGCCGCTCCACGTACGGCCTGAGCCGCTCCACCGTGCGCGGCGTGAACGCCTTCGACACCAGGCGCCGGATGCGGGTGTGGTCCGGAGGTTCCAGGTCCAGCATCCCGTGGTCGTTGAGCGTGTGGAACGGCTCCTGCTCGGGCGGCGGCGCCGCGCGCCCGAACTCCTCGTGCGTGAAGCGGTGCCGGTAGGTGCGCCCGAGCCGCCGGTCGCGCAGCAGCGCGGACACGTCCGCGTGGTGCGGTACGAGCCACTGGCCGGTGGGCTCGTAGTGGATCACCCGGCCCCGGGCACGCAGTTCGGCGTAGCCGGGGTACGGGTCGGCGACGAACGCGGGGTCCCACGGGTCGAAGGCTGCCATGCCGGGACGCTAACCCGGCGGGCCGCCGCCGGCCAGGGGTGCCGCCGAGGGGGCGGCGGCCGGCGGCTGCGGCCCCGGCCGAAACGGGTCCCCGCGGCTCAGTCGCTCCCCGGTGCCCGGCCCGGACGCGCGGAACGGCGACTGCTGCCGCCGCCCGCGACGACCAGGCGGCTCAGGGCCGGGAGGGTTCCGGAACGCGCACTGTCCCCGCCCGGTGGACCGGACGGGGACAGTGTTCAGGCGGGCGGGGAACTCACCCGAGCCGGAGGGGAACTCAGAAGACGTTCACACCGTAGGCGTTGAGCGCCTCGACGACGGGCTGGAAGAACGTGGTGCCGCCGGAGGAGCAGTTGCCGCTGCCGCCGGAGGTCAGGCCGAGCGCGGTGGAGCCGGCGAACAGCGAGCCGCCGCTGTCGCCCGGCTCGGCGCAGACGTTGGTCTGGATCATGCCGTAGACGATGCCGGAGGAACCGTAGTTCACGGTGGCGTTGAGGCCGGTGACGGTGCCGCTGTGCACGCCGGTGGTGCTGCCGCTGCGCTTGACGGACTGGCCGACGTAGGGGTTGGCCGCGTTGGTGATGTCCTGGTAGGTGCCGTTGTACAGGTAGACGCGACCGTCGGCGTTGGCCGGGTTGGAGTGCTGGATGATGCCGTAGTCGTTGCCGGGGAAGCTGGTCCCGACGCGGGTGCCGATGTTCCACGAGCTACCGATGTTGGTGCAGTGACCGGCGGTCAGCGCGTACTTGGTGCCCGCGCTGTTCTGCACGTTGAAGCCGAGGGAGCACCGGGCCCCACCCGTGGTGATGGCCTCGCCACCGGCGATGAGCTTGGTAAACTTGCCGGGGGTGTGCTTGATCACGAGAGCGTCGGCCTTCGCGCCGGCCTCGTTCTTGATCTTGGCGATCTCGGCCTTGCTGACCGTGCTGTCGACCGTGACGACGACCTTGCCCGACTTGGCGTCGGTGTACCACGCGGTGCCGCCGATGTCGGCGCTGCGCACGGAGTCGTTCGCCTGCTGGAGCTCGGCGGCGCTGAACGCCGGCTGGGCCGACGCGGTGGCGGCGGGTACCGCCATCGCCGCGGTGGCCGCGAGACCGGTCGCCACGGCGATCATCCGTGCGCGTCTCGAGAGGTTGCGGGAGCGAGGGAGTCGCACTGTCGTCCTCCAGGTTATGGGGAACCGGGGAGGGGGCGTTGGATGAACGCCCCCATGACATGCCGTCAGGGATACGCCCCACCTGCTGGCGTGGTCCTGACAAGTCCTCATGCTGGACAGGGTGGCGCGTCCGCACAAGCCCCCCAGGGAGGGGGCTGGTCGAGTATTGGTCACCTCACCTCCTCCAATACTTCATCAAAGTGGTGGATTGGTGGTCATGGAGGGAGGAGATGATGACGGAAACCAAGCGGCGGACGCAGCCGCCGCCCACCGAGGGGCCGCCTCACCGGCACGGCCGCGCCCCTTCTCGGTCACCGCCGGCTCCCCGGCGGCCACGTCTAACGCGGCGTCACCAGCCGGGCCTCGTACGCGAACACCGCCGCCTGAGTGCGGTCCCGAAGCCCGAGCTTCACCAGGACGCGGCTGACGTGCGTCTTGATGGTCGACTCCGCGACCACCAGCCGCGCCGCGATCTCCGCGTTGGACAGGCCCTGCGCGATGAGGACCAGGACCTCGGTCTCCCGCTCGGTCAGCTCGCCGTACGCCGCGTGCGCGGACGGCATCGGGTGCGGCGGCGCGTCGGACAGCTTCGAGAATTCCGTGATCAGCCGCCGCGTCACCGACGGCGCGAGCAGCGCCTCGCCCGACGCCACCACCCGTACGCCGTCCGCGAGCTGCCGCGCCGACGCGTCCTTCAGCAGGAAGCCGGAGGCCCCCGCCCGCAGCGCCTGGTACACGTACTCGTCCAGGTCGAACGTCGTCAGCACCAGCACCTTCGCCGCGCCGTCCGCCGCGACGATCTCGCGGGTCGCCTCGATGCCGTTCAGTTCGGGCATGCGGATGTCCATCAGGACGACGTCGGGCCGCAGCTCGCGGACCTTCTCCACCGCCTCGCGGCCGTTCACGGCCTCGCCGGCGACCTCGATGTCCGGCATCGCGTTCAGCAGCACGGAGAAGCCCTCGCGCACCATCATCTGGTCGTCCGCGATCAGCACGCGGATGCTTCTCATGCCTCCCCCTCGGTCACCGTGGCGGCGACCGGCAGGAACACCGTCACCTCGTATCCCCCGTCCTCCGTCGCGCCCGCCGTCATCTCGCCGCCCAGCATGGACACCCGCTCCCGCATGCCCGTGATGCCGTGGCCCGCGCCGGGCGAGGGCTTGATCAGGGACGGCTCGGGCGGCGCACCGTCACCACCCGCAGGCCGAGCCCGCCGAGTACGTAGCCGATCTCGACCCGGGCGTCCGCGCCGGGCGCGTGCCGCAGCGAGTTGCTGAGCGCCTCCTGCACGATGCGGTACGCCGACAGTTCCACGCCCTGCGGCAGCTCCCGCACCGCGCCCGTCACCGCCTTCTCCACCGTCAGGCCCGCGTCGCGCACGTTCGCCAGCAGCCCGTCCAGGTCGGCGAGGGTGGGCTGCGGCGCGTCCGGCGCCTCGTAGTCCTCCGCGCGTACGACACCCAGCACGCGCCGCAGTTCGGTCAGGGCCGCGACCGCGTTCTCCCGGATGGTGACGAAGGCCCGCTCCAGCTCCGGCGGCGGGTTCTCCACCCGGTACGGGGCCGCCTCCGCCTGGATGGCGACCACCGACATGTGGTGGGCGACCACGTCGTGCAGTTCCCGGGCGATGGTGGTGCGTTCCTCCAGCAGGGTCCGCCGGGACCGCTCGTGCGCGGTGACCGTCTGCTGCGCGGTCACCTCCTGCCGCGCCTCCCTGCGGGTGTGCCGCACGGCCACCACGAGCAGGGCGAAAGCCGTCGTGATCATCATCGGGGCGGTGTTGTCGGAGTAGCGTCCGCCCCCGAACAGCACCTCGGCCAGGAAGCCGTAGCCGAGCGTCAGCGTCCACATCCAGACGGCCGTGCGAATCCGGGTGCGTATCGCCACGACGACCAGCACCGACAGGTGGCAGATGAACGCGCCCGGCGTCCACGGCCAGTCCCCCCACGCCCCGTCCAGCACCGACACCACCGGCGTCATGCCCAGGGACAGCCAGAACGCGCCGACCGGCCGCACGAGCGTGGCCAGCACGGGCACGGCGCACAGCAGGCCGGTGAACAGCGCGAACAGACCCACGTAGCCGCTGTTGCCGACGTAGCCGCCGTACAGCGCGAGCAGCGCGGCCCCGGCCACCGCCGCGTGCGGCAGGTACGCGGCGCGGGCCCTGAACCGCCGGGGCAGACGGCGGACCAGGGGCCCGTCCAGGGGCAGCGGCGGCAGCGGCCGGTAGGCGAAGGCGTCCTGGATCAGATCCTCCCGCAGCCCCCGCAGCGCGCCCTGCACCAGCCGGTACTCGGGGCTGCGCGCCCTCGTGTCGTCGTCCGTGTACGTCGTCGTCTCGGTCACGTCCACACCGTAGGGCGGGGGCGTACGGGGGGTCGTCACCGTGGAGAGGGGTTCCGGGGGGTCCGTCTCAGGTACTACGGCCCCGTTCGGCTTGGTCCCGTTTCACTCCGTCGAGGAAGGCGACGAAGGACTCCCGGGGAAAGGAGAGGGGGGCGCGGGCGGGTGCCTTGGAGTCACGGATGCGTATTCGGGTGGGCAGCGCGGCGATCTCGACGCAGGTGTCGCCGTCGCCGCCGCTGGAATAGGTGGACTTGCGCCAGTTCATTACAGCTCCTTGGCCAGCCGGTGAATGAACTCCCGGGACTCTGTTGGGCCCAGTGACGTCTTCTTCACCGTCTGGTACAGCGCACGGAGCCGTTTCAACTGGGCTGCCTCATCGACGTAGCCAACACCAGTCGGCGCATCCCGAACTCCAGTGTCCAACTGAGGCACCGAGCCATCCAGATACACCAACGATGACCCGGCACCGGCGAATCCCTCATAGTCGACAGGGATAACACGCACGACCGCGCTCCCTTCCTCGATCCTGTTCAGGATGAGGCGGAGCTGAGACCTGGAAGCTCGGCGGTCAGATACGTGGACACGCAGGGCGAATTCATGGATGACGGTCTCGTACGGAGTGGGGCGTGCGCCCGTAATTACGGCTTGCCGACGCATCCGGTGTTCCACCCGGGACTCCAGCCCGCTCTCCGAAAGATCAGGACGCATATACGAGAAGACCGCGCGAGCGTAGTCGGCAGTCTGCAATAGGCCAGGAACAAGCAAGATGACCACCTCACGAATGAACGTCGCGTGGTGCTCCGCTTCAGCCGTATCCATGAACGCCGAGGGAAGTACACCTCGGTATTCCTCCCACCACCCCCGCGTCCGGTCCCCGGCCATGGCCGCCAGCGCATCGACGTACGGCTCGTCCGTGCAGCCGTAGATGGCCGCGAGCCGCCGCACCCGCTTCTCGCTGACCCCGGCCAGTCCGGCCTCTATCTGGCTCATCTGGGCGGACGTCGACTTCAACAGCCCCGCGACCTCACGGGCTTTCAGCCCGGCCGCCTCGCGCAGCCGCCGCAGCTCCGTACCCAGCCGGACCTGTCTTGCCGTGGGCTGGCTCCTCGGCGCCATGGCCCTCCTCAACAGCCCGATTCCGATGCCCCGTTCGAGCCTCAGATTACGGCACGGCTTGTGTGAGCAAAAATTTTTGCTCTACTGTCTGTGCAGCACCACACACACTGCGCAACCCCGGGCCCCCGGAAGCGCACCGCTTCGCCCTGCCAGGACGGCGCGGCAATGACACCGAACGGCCCTCCCTCACCTCCTCCACAGAAGCGGAGCCCCCGCATGTCCGGAACCGGAATGTCCAGAGAGCCCTGGGAGTACTCCCTCTACGTGCCGAACGACCCCCGGGCCGTGACGGTGAGCCGACGCACCCAGCGGCTGATCCTCACGCTGCACGGGCTGATCGGGCTGACGGACACGGCGGAACTCCTGGCCGCCGAGCTGGTGTCGAACGCCGTCCTGCACACCAAGGGGCCGGCCGCGCTGCGGGTGCGCTGGTCCCCGCCGGACACGCTCCGGCTCGGGGCGTGGGACGCCGATCCCGAACCGCCGGACTTCCCCGGCGAGTCGCAGGCCCTCCCGACCGGCGAGGGCGGGCGGGGACTCGTCCTGGTCAGGTCGTGCTCGAAGCTCTGGGGCTGGCAGCCGCTGTCCCGGTTCGGCAACCGCGGCAAGTACGTCTGGTGCGAGCTGGGGGCGGGATGAGCGACTACGCGGACCGCACCACCGTGCCCGAGCCGGACACGGCCGTGATCTACCTCCGCGCGGAACGCCCCGGCGGCGGACCCGGCCCCGCCGTGGACGAGGCGCGGGCCTTCGCCGAGGAGCGCGGGCTGGCGGTCGTGGACGTCGTCGCGGACCCGCACGGCGCACCGGACGAGCCGTGCGAGCGCGCCGGCTGGCGGCGCGTGCGGGCGATGGCCGCGCGCGGCGAGATCGACACGGTCGTCCTGCCGCTGCCCACCTCGCTCTCGCCGGAACGCACGCACGAACTCCGCTACCGCGAGACGCGGTGGCTGCTGCACCACGGCGTGCGGCTGAGGTATTCGGGGCCCGCGCCGGGGCGGCCCGAGGACGGGGTCACATGAGGCCGTTCACCACGCGAGCTGGGCGATCTCCTCCGCCACGACCGCGCACGCGTCCGCCGCCGGGTCGATGAGGGGGAAGTGGCCGACGCCCTCCAGGAGGGTCAGGCCCACCACCTCGCCCGCCTTCGCCGCCGCGTCGGCGTACGACTCGGCGACGGCCTGCGGGACGTCGATGTCCTCGCGGCCCTGAACGAGGGTGGTCGCGATGCCGGTCGGGAGCAGCAGCGCCGGATCGGCGTACGGGCGGCGCTCCTCGAACGTGCCGTCGCCGCCGAGGAGTTGACACGCCGCGTCACCGCACACGCGCAGCGTGCCGGCGACCGTGAGGTCGGCGATGGGGGCGAGCGCGACCACGCCGCGCAGCGGCGCGGGCCGGTCGGTGCCCCAGGGGGCGTCGGCGGGCAGCAGGTGACGGGCGGCCACCCACAGGGCGAGGTGGCCGCCCGCCGAGTGGCCGGTGACGACGATGCGGCGCGAGTCGGCCTGCGGGAGGGCCCGGCCCGCCAGCGCGGGCAGCGCGTCGAGCGCGGCGGAGACGTCGTCGAAGGTCTCGGGCCAGCGGCCCGCGGCCCCGCCCTCCACGCCCGCTGCGGTGTCCCCGCCCCGGCGGTACTCCAGGCTCGCCACCGCGAAGCCCCGGTCGGCGAGGAACGCGGCGAACGGGCTGACGTGCCGGCGGTCGTACGGGGCACGCCAGGCGCCGCCGTGCAGGACGGCGACCAGCGGGGCGGGGCCGCCGGGGCCCGCTTCCCGGCGGGGGGCGTAGAAGTCGATCACCTGGTCGGGGTGGTCGCCGTACGCGACGCTGACGTCGGGGTCGACCGCCGGGTGCGAGAAGGCCGACTTCTCCTCGGCGGCGGCCCTGGCTGCGGCCCGCTCCGGTTCTGCTGCGGCGCTCGGCATGCTCCAACCTCTCGGTTCTGAAACGGAATTGGCGGACCAGGAGACAGAATCGGCCGTTGGCCGGGACGGTACCAGGCCGATGACGTGCGCGGACACGGGGTGGTCACGCTCGGTGAGGCTTAAACGGTTCTGCTGTTTCGTTACGCTGGCCGGAGGGTAGCGAGAAGCGGCGCCGCGTGAACGCCGCGTCCCCGGCAAGGAGGCCGACATGTCCGCCGTACCCGGCACCGTACGTCCCGGCGGGCGTACCGCCCGTGTCCGGGCGGCCGTGCTGCGGGCGACGGGCGACGTGCTCGCGGAGCGGGGGTTCGCCCACCTGGACCTCGCGGACGTCGCCCGGCGGGCCGGGGTCGGCAAGACGACCGTGTACCGGCGCTGGGGCTCTCCGGCCGCCCTGGTCACCGATCTGCTCGCCGACCTGGCCGGGCAGTCGCCGCCCCGGGCCGGGACGGGCACGGCACTCGGAGACCTGCGCGCCCACGCCGACCTCGTCGGGCGGACGCTCGCCGACCCCCGGCAGGGCGCGCGGTCCCGGGCGGTCGTCGCGGCGGCGGGCTGCGACGACCGCACCGCGCGGGCGCTGCGGCGGCTGCACGAGGTGCGGACCGGCGAGTGGGTGCCGTGCGTGGCGCGGGCCGTGCGGCGCGGGGAGCTGCCGGCCGGGACCGACGCGGCGGCGGTCGTCCGCGCCGTGTCGGCCCCGCTGTACCACGCGCTGCTGACGACGGCCGAGGCCCCGGACGCCGTCGCCGCCGACCGGGCGGCCCGCGCCGCCCTGGCCGCCGCGCGGGCGGGGGTGTTCGTCACCCCCGCCCCCCGGGGCCCCCGCGTCAGGGGTGCGCCAGCACCTCCCCCAGCGTCCGGGCCGCCCGCTCCGCCTCCGTGAAGCCCACGTACAGCGGGGTGAAGCCGAAGCGGAGGACGTCCGGGGCGCGGTGGTCGCCGACGACGCCGCGCTCGATCAGGCGCGCCATCGCCGCGCCCGCGCCGTCGCAGCGCAGCGCGACCTGGCTGCCGCGCTCGGCGTGCGCGAGCGGCGTCAGACACTCCACGACGCCCTCGGGGACGTACGCCTCCACGCACCGCAGGAAGAAGTCCGTCAGCGCGAGGGACTTGGCGCGCACCGCCTCGACGTCGACGCCGTCCCACACCTCCAGGGCCGCCTCCAGCGCCAGCATGGACAGGATGTCGGGCGTGCCGACGCGGCCGCGCCGCGCGCCCGCCACCGGCTCGTAGGCGGGGCGCATCCCGAACGGCTCGGCGTGCGAGGTCCAGCCGGGCAGCGGCGAGTCGAAACGGTCCTGGAGGTCGTCGCGCACGTACAGGAAGGCCGGGGAGCCCGGCCCGCCGTTGAGGTACTTGTACGTGCAGCCGACCGCCAGGTCCACGCCGTGCTCGTCCAGGCCGACGGGCAGGGCGCCCGCGCTGTGGCACAGGTCCCACACGGCGTACGCGCCCGCCTCGTGCACGGCGGCCGTCAGGGACGGCAGGTCGTGCAGGCGGCCGGTGCGGTAGTCGACGTGGTTGAGGAGGACGGCCGCCGTGCGCTCGCTCAGGGCGGCCGGGACGTCGGCGGGCAGCACGGGCCGCGGCGTCCGGCCCGTCATCCGGGCCGCCGACTCGGCGATGTACCCGTCCGTGGGGAACGTCGACGCGTCGACGAGGATCTCGTCGCGCCCCTCACCGGCCAGGCGCACCGCGCCCACCACCGCCTTGAAGACGTTCACGCGGGTCGAGTCGCCGACCACGATCCGGCCGGGCCCGGCGCCGACGAGCGGGGCGATCCGGTCGCCGATCCGCTCCGGCGCCGTCCACCAGCCGCCCACCTCCCAGGAGCGGATGCGCTGCTCGCCCCACTGGCGGCGCACCACGTCCGCGACCCGGTCGGGCACCCCGGCGGGCAGCGCGCCCAGCGAGTTGCCGTCCAGGTAGACGGTGTCGTCGAGGACGAAACGGGACCGCAGCGCGGCCAGCTCGTCGGCCGCGTCGCGTTCCTTGGCCTCCAGGGCGAGATCGGAGGCGGCGGGCGGCGGGCCGGGGGACGTGGCGGGCGCGGCCGGGGCGGCGGGCGCGGGCACGGGCGCGTTCACACGCCCCGCCCCGTTCAGGGGCTCACTCTCGGGCTCAGTCACGGGCTCAAACATACGACCGAGCCGTCCACAGTTCCGGGAACACGTTCTTCTGGGCCCGCTTCTCCAGCCAGGCCACCCCGGCGGAGCCGCCCGTACCGGCCTTGGCGCCCATGGCGCGGCGGGTGGCCACCAGGTGGTCGTTGCGCCAGCGCCACACCAGCTCCGCCACGTTCGTCAGCGCCTCGCCCAGGCGGGCGAGATCCGCGTCCGGGTCGCCGGAGTAGACGGCCGTCCAGGCGGCCTCCACCTCGGGCGAGGCCTCGTAGCGCAGCGTCACGTCCCGGCGCAGCACCGCCTCCGGGATGGCGTGGCCGCGGCGGGCCAGCAGCCGCACGGCCTCGTCGTACAGGCTCGGCTCGTGCAGCGCCTTCTCCAGCTCCGCGTGGGCGCGCGGCGATCCCTTGTGCGGGACGAGCATGGACGCGGACTTCTCGCCGAGCAGGAACTCCAGGCGGCGGTACATCGCCGACTGGAAGCCGGAGC
>DASTDN010000290.1:0-2218 GCA_035710365.1 Streptomyces sp.
TCGGCCGGCGGCACCGGGTCGTACCCGCACAGCGCCTCTTCCGCCGCCCCCACCGCCAGCCCGGTCAGCATCACCCGGCCGTCGTCGCAGACGAGCACCGTCCGCGCGGTGATGTTCCGGTGCACCCAGCCGTGCGCGTGCAGCACCCGAAGGGCCATCAGGACGTCGGAGGCCACCTCGGCCGCCCGGTAGGGCGTCAGCGGCTTCTCGGCGAGCAGCGCCGCCAGCGGGCGCGCGGCCACCAGCTCGCTGACGATCCACAGTGAACCGCCCTCGGCGAACACGTCGAAGACCTGGTCGAGGCGCGGATGGTCGGGGACGCGGGCCGCGGCCTGCGCCGCCTCCACGGCGCGCCGCACGACCGGGTCGGCGGGCCGCCGCGGACCGGGGTGGCCGCCGGGCCGCCGGGCCGTGCCGTCGCGCGCGGTGAAGCCCTCGGGCAGCCCGTCCGCGCCGAGCACCTCGGCCTCGACGACCTCCGGCAACGGCACCTGTCTGACCAGGACTTCCTGCCCGCTGTAGGTGTCGAAGGCCCGGGACTCGGTCAGTTCGTACTGGTCGGCCGGCGGCAGCGGCAGGCGGTAACGGTCGGCAAGCACCCGACCCGCGTAGTCGTCCACGTTGCCTCCCCCGGCAGTCCGGTCGTTCCGTTCCGTTCGGTCTGGTGGTTCCGCTCGGTCCGGCCCTTCCCGTTCTTGTTCGGTCGGTCTGTCGATCAAGTCCGTTCGGTGCGCGGACCGTTCCGGACGGGTGCGTACGGTCCACGGTCATTCACGATACGTGCCGCGGGCGAGCCGCCAAGAGGCGTTGCCGGATCTCGCGGTCCCCACGGGTGGTTCACCTCACGACTTGGGTTCAAACGTCCCCGTCAGCGTCCGCCAGGTGTCCTCGCGCAGGCCGTCGTCCCAGTTCGCGGCTTTCGCGGTGTACATCAGCGCGTAGCCGAGGTGGTCGCCGACGACGAAACCCCGGTCGATCGTGCGGTACTTCGTGCCGTTCTCCACGTAGGTGAACTCCCAGTCGGCCGTGTCCCAGCCGCGGTAGTCCACCTTCGTTATGCGAACCTTCCGGTACTGGTCACGGACCATGTACTTCTCCTGGCTGCGCCAGTCCGCGACCGGGTCGCCCTTGGGCGTGGAGGTCCAGGCGACGAGCAGCCGCTGCCCCTGCGGTCCCGTGAACCGGTCCCCGGCCGAGCCGTTCGACTGGTACTTCCAGCCCTCCGGGAGCCCGATCGCATACCCCTGGCGGCCCTTGTGCGTCGAGTCCGCCGGTGCCGCGCCGCCGGACGAACCGCCCGGGCCGGCCGACCGGCTCGCTTCGGCGCTCGGCGTGCCGGAGCCCGGCGTCCCGTCCTTCGAGCCGCTGCCCGGGGACTCCTTCTCGTCCCCGTCCTCCGAGGTCTCGCCGGAGCCGCCGGTCTTCGTGTCGCCGGCGACCGGCTTGCCTCCGCCCCCGGCCCGGTCGCCCTCCCCGCCGCCGAGGGTGACGGCGAGAACGACGCCCAGCACGGCGAGCACCACGACCACCGCGACGACGATCAGCGTCCGCCGCGGCACCACGTCGGTGAGCGACGCCTTCGGCGCGGGCCTCGACGGCAGATCCGGCGGCGGCATCACGGGCCACCCCCGGCTGCGCCCGCCCGACTCCGCACCGCTCCCGGCGTCGGCCGCAGCGGACGTCCGCGCCCCGGTCCCCGTGGCGGCGGCGCCCGCCGAGGTCCCCGGCGCCGGACCGCCCGCCGCGCCCCCGGACCCGCCGCCCGCCGAGGCGGCACCCTCGGCCGCTCCCGCGGCCGCCGCCCTGCGCACCGACCGCAGCGCACCGCGCAGCCGCTCGCCGGCCTCCTCACCGCGCCGGCCCCCGTCCTCGCGCCGGTCGGGCTGCGCGGGCAGCGGCACGACCGTGGTCGCGTCCAGCTCGGGTGCGGGCACCGCGGGCCCGTGGATGACCGCGTTGAGCATCGCCCGCGCGCCCGCGTCGTCGAGCCGCTCGGCCGGGTCCTTGTCGAGCAGCCCGTGGATGACGTCCCTCAGCAGCCCCGCGTTCTTCGGCTCCTCCAGCGGCTCGGTCATCACCGCCGTCAGCGTCGCGATCGCGGACCCCTTGTCGTAGGGCGGCCCGCCCTCCACCGCCGCGTACAGCAGTCCGCCGAGCGACCACAGGTCGGCCGCCGGGCCCGGCTTGTGCCCGCGGGCGCGCTCCGGGGAGATGTAGG
>DASTDN010000291.1:0-12235 GCA_035710365.1 Streptomyces sp.
GCTGCTGCGCCGCCGCGGCCGGGGCGGCGCAGCAGCGCCGGTCCGGGTGCACGGCGACCTGAAGGTGGACACGGCCGCCCGGCGCGTCTTCCTCGGCGAGGACGAAGTCGCGCTGACGGCCAAGGAGTTCGCGGTCCTGGAACAGCTCGTGGTGCGGGCCGGACACGTCGTCTCCAAGGCCGAGATCCTGGAGCACGTGTGGGACTTCGCCTACGACGGCGACCCGAACATCGTCGAGGTGTACGTCAGCGCGCTGCGCCGCAAGCTGCGCCCCGGGCTGATCCGCACGGTGCGCGGCGCGGGCTACCGCCTGGAGGCGGGCGCGTGAGCCGGCCGCGCGCACCCCGGCGCCGTCCCTTCGGCTCGGTGCGGTCCCGGGCGACGCTCGCCGCGACGCTCGTGGTCGCGGTGGCCCTGCTCGCCGCCGGGACGGCCGTCCTGCTGTCCCTCCGGTTCAGCCTGCGCGACCAGGCGGACACCCAGGCGGAGCGCACGGCGCGGGAGGTCGCGGCCGGGCTCGCCGCCGGACAGGCGTACGACCGGCTGTCCCTGGACGACGGCGACCGGCCCGTGCAGGTCGTCACCGAGGACGGCACGCTGGTCGCCGCGAGCGAGGACCTGGAGCGGATCACCGGCACGGCGACCACCGCCGTCCGGCCGTCCCCGGGCCGCGGTGCCACGGCACCGGCCTCCGGCGAGGACGACGAGGACGGCGCGGATGGCGAGGACGGCGGGGACGGTGAGGACGGCGGGGACGGCGGGGACGACGCGGATTCCGGCCGCTCCGACCGCTCCGGCCACGGTTCCGGCTCCGACGACGCGCCCGGCCGTCCGGGGGAGACCGGCGACGCCGCCTTCTCCGACGGCTCCGCCACCCTCGACGGCGACGCGGCCGACTACCGGTTCGCCGCCGTGCCCGTGGACGTGCGCGGACGGGGCGGGCTGACGGTGTACGCCGGTGCCCCGCTGGCCGCCGAACAGAGCGCCGTGGACACCGCGCTGACCGGCATGCTGACCGGCTTCCCGCTGCTGCTCGGCGTCGTCGCGGGCGTCACCTGGCTGGCCACCCGGCGGGCGCTGCGCCCCGTCGAGGGCATCCGGCGGGAGATGGCCGCGATCACCGCCGCCGAGGATCTGACGCGCCGGGTGCCGGTGCCGGACACGCACGACGAGATCGCCCGTCTGGCCCGCGCCACCAACGAGACGCTGGCGGCGCTGGAAGCGTCCGTGGAACGCCAGCGCCGTTTCGTCGCCGACGCCTCGCACGAGCTGCGCAGCCCCATCGCCTCGCTGCGCACCCAACTGGAGGTGGGCGCCGCGCACCCGGGCCTGCTGGACGTCGACGGCGCCGTGCAGGACACCGTACGGCTGCAGCACCTGGCCGCGGACCTGCTGCTGCTGGCTCGGCTGGACGCGGGGGAGCGGCCGGTCGCCGACGCCCGGGTGGACCTGGCCGCGCTGGCCCGGGAGGAGGCCGCGGCCCGGGACGGGGTGAGTGTGGCCGTGCGGACCCGGGCCGCGGAGGTGGCGGGGTCGCGGGGGCAGTTGGCGCGGGTGCTCGGCAACCTGCTGGACAACGCGCGGCGGCACGCCCGTTCGGCGGTCGAGGTGACCGTGCGGAGCGAGGGCGGGCGGGTCGTGCTCACGGTCGCGGACGACGGCGAGGGCGTCCCGGAGGCCGACCGGGAGCGGATCTTCGAGCGGTTCGTCCGGCTGGACGCGGCCCGCAGCCGTGATGACGGCGGTGCGGGTCTGGGGCTGGCGATCGCGCGGGACGTCGCCGCGCGGCACGGCGGCACCCTCACGGCCGGTGCGGCCCCGGCAGGCGGAGCCCTGTTCGAGCTCCGCCTGCCCCGTGCGTAGACCGGCGTCGGGGGCCGGCCCGGGGCGGTGCCGTCAGCCGCGTCCGCGCTCGGCGCGCAGGTGTTCCACGACGGGAGCGAGGGACTTGTGCAGTTCTTCCAGGGCGTCGGGGGACAGCAGGTCGATCAGGTGCCGGCGCACCGAGGACACGTGGTGCGGCGCGACCCGCTTCATCGTCTCCATGCCGTGCTCGGTGAGCACCGCGTACAGCCCACGCCGGTCGGACTCGCAGTTCTCGCGCCGGACCAGATGCGCGTTCTCCATCCGCGTGATCTGGTGGGAGAGGCGGCTCTTGGACTGGAGAGTGGCGTGCGCGAGGTCGCTCATCCGCATCCGCAGGTCGTCCGACTCGGACAGGTTGACCAGGATCTCGTAGTCGTTCATCGTCAGGCCGAACGGCTGGAGGTCCTTTTCGAGCTGGTACGTCAGCAGTCTGCTGACCTCCAGGTGGATGCGCCAGGCGCCCTGCTCGGCGTCGGTCAGCCAGCGAGTGGCCGTCTCTGTCTCCATGTATGAAGTCTACCTAAAAGGTTGAATGGCGTACTAGTGAGGCGTTTCGTGTGTCTCTTGGCTCTGAGGTGTCTCGTGGGTCCGGTGTTCCGGTGGGCGAGGTGGCGCGTGACGCGGTGCGGGGGTTCACGGTCACCCTCCGCAGGTTACCGCTCACAGACCGAAGCGGCGCTGGAGGTCTCCGAGCTGTCCGGGAAGGCGCGGTGCCCCCGGCTGCCGGCCGTGGGGACCGGCCGCGCCGCCGGGCGTCCCCGGCTGCTGCGGAGCCGCTCCCCCCTGCTGCTCGGGCACGAGGGACTCGCTCGACTGGAGCAGGACCGTCCCCGCCCCCGCGAACTCGAACTGGTGCTCCTCCCCGGAGGCTCCGCCGAGGCCCGTCAGTGCCCGCAGCCCGCCCATCAGCCCCGTCATGTATCCGTGGTCGTAGTGGTGGCAGGGTGACGGACAGTCGGCCCAGCCCACGAGCGCCTGCGGATCCACCCGGATCGGAGGCTCCATGAACACCACCGGTCCGTTTGACGCGGCGACGAACGTGCCGGTTCCGAGCAGTGTCAGAAAGCCCGGGACGATGGACTGCTTGAGCGTGAGACTTGGCTGAAAAGCAAGCAGGTTGCCCGAGCGAATGGTCAGGTTGCCGTCCTGAAGATCGTACGAATTCACGTCGAAGGCCCGGTCGGCGAGGAGCATCTTGCCCGAGCCCTCGGCCACCACCCAGTCGCTCGCGTGCAAAGGCGAATGGAACGAGGTGCGCACCAGGCGCTCCAGGTGCCCGTGCCCGATCCCGTTGAAGTCGATCGTCCCGTAGTAGGCGATCATCCTGCCCTTCTGCAGGAACCACCGGCTTCCCTTCAGCTCCACGCAGAAGGTGTACGCGTCGACGTTGTCGTCGACGGGCAGGGTCGCCGGGTCGTGCACGACCGGGCCGCCCGCCGTCCCGTATGCGCTCACAGCTTCTCCTCCGAGGCCTGGACGTACACCGCGCCGCTGCCGCTCAGCTCCAGTTGGAAGGCCTCGCCGGAGCCGCGGCCCACCAGGTCCCGCCAGCCCAGCGCGGCCGACAGCCTGTTGCGCACCTCGCCGTGGTGGGCGACGTACGCCTGCGGGTCCACGTGGACCGGGCGCTGCGGCGTGACCGGGATCTCGACGACGCCGCCGTGCGCCATCACGGCGACCGAGCCGTGCCCGCGCAGCGTCGTCGTGAACAGCCCCTGCCCGCTCACCTGGCCCCGCACCATGCCCATGACGCCGCCCTGCGAGCCGAGGAACACCGTGCCCTGCTCCAGCGTGCCCTCGAAGGCGAGGAGGCGGTCCGCCTCGACGTACAGGGTGTCGCCGGCCAGCTCGATCACCTGGACGTGGTGGCCGCCGTGCCCGAACAGCACCGTGCCCTGGCCCTCGACCGTCATCAGGGGGGTGTCCTCGTCGGCGACGCGGCGCCCGATCATCGACATGAGGCCGCCCTGGCCGCCCACCGTGCTGGGCGTGAACGACACCTCGCCCCGGTAGGCGAGCATCGCGCCGCGCTGGCTGAACAGCCGCGTGCCGGGCGTCACGGTCGCCTCGACCATCTTCGGGTTGATCTCCCGGAACGGCATGTCACACGCCCCCCGCGATCGTGTCCCGCTCGCTCGGCTGCACGTACACCAGGCCGTCCCCCTCGAACCGGATCTGGAAGGCCTCCCCGCCGCCCTCCCCGAGGAAGGTGCGGAACGTCACGCCGGACTGGAAGGTCTGCCGGAGGTTGCCCTGGTGGGCCACGTACGCCCCCGGGTCCACGGTGAGCGGGTACTGCGGGCCGACCCGCAGCACGACCGCCGAACCCAGCGAGGTGATCGCCGCCTGCCCGTGCCCCTCGACCGTCGTCGTGAACAGGCCGTTGCCCTGCGAGGCGCCGCGCACCCCGGTGAACGACGTGCCGGTGCGCAGCCCGGCGTCGGTCGCCAGCAGGTTGCCCGCCTCCACGTACAGTTTGTCGCCGCGCAGGGCGACGAGACTGATCTCGGCCGCACGGTCCGCGAACCAGCAGGTCCCCTGCCCCTTCACCTCCATCACCGTCATCTGCTCGCCGGTGAGCCGCCGGGTCACCATCCCCCGTACGCCCTCACCGCCGCCGCTCAGCTTCTTGAAGGCCATCTGCCCGTCGTACGCGACCATCGAGCCGTTCTTCGCCCTCACGGCGTCCCCGGTCATGTCGACGGCGAGCACCTTGCTGCTCTGAAGTCGGAACATCGCCACCCCAGTGACGGTAGCCCGCGGGCCGCCGGACGGACAGGTCGCCCGTGCGGAACGGGCCCCGCAGAGGGACACCCGCCGTGGCGGGCCGACCCGCGCCGGAGCGTGCCCGGAGCGTTTGCCACAATGGGCGGACGCTTGTGCACCTGTTCACAAACATCCGACGATCCCCCAACGAAGGTGACCCGACCCGTGGACATCAAGACCGCCACCGCCCTCCGCCGCCTCCGCCTGGTCTCGACACCCGAGGCGACCTCCTTCCTGCTGCTGCTCGTCTGCTCCGTGCTGAAGCGGACGACCGACTTCAACGCGGTGCCGGTCATGGGCGCGATCCACGGCGTCCTCTTCGTGCTCTACGTCGTCTTCTGGGCGGACGCCTGGAACCGCGCCCAGTGGCCCCTGAAGGACGCCGCCCTGTACCTCGTCCTGTCGGTGCTGCCCACCGGAGGCTTCTTCGCCGACCGCCGGCTGCGCCGCGAGGCCGAGGACGCGGTGATCGCCTCCCGCGCCTCCCGGAAGGAGAGCGTGGCCGGCGCCTGACCCCGCCCGCTCCGCGCCGGGAACCCCCGGCGGTACTGAACCCCGGCTCGTCAGGGCCGGGGTTCCTCGTGCCCCGCCGCGCCCGTGCCCCACCTCCCGCACGGCGCGGATCGCCCACTCGCGTGGCCCCGCAGGGTTCGACACACCCACAGTTCTCCCCTTTCGTGGGGGTATCGGTGCTTCGATCGGGCCTCAGAGACGGGAGGGTGCTGTGCCGCCGGACGGCTACGACTACGACACCCACAGCCGCATCGCCGGACCGCTCACCGAACCCGCCCGCCGGGCGTACCGGGTGCAGTACACCTCGCTCCTGTCGCGCGAGCCGCACCGGACGAGAGCTGTCGCCCTCATGACCCTCGCACCGCTCCTCACCGGCGCCCTCCTCGTCTACCTGGTGTGGCCCACCCACTGGGTCCACCGCGAGGACGGTGAGAGATGGCTGGTCGGGCTCGACGCCGTCATGCTCATAGCCATCGCCCTCGTCGAGCTGTTCATGCTCGTCAACGTCACCTCCGTCGCCCACGCCACGATGGTCGCCCGGGACCCCGTGCCCGTCACGCCCGAGCCCGGCACCCGCGTCGCCTTCCTCACGACGTACGTGCCCGGCAAGGAACCCCTCGCCATGGTCCGCGCCACCCTGGAGGGCGCCGTCCGCATCACCCACGACGGCCCCCGCGACGTCTGGCTCCTCGACGAGGGCGACGACGACGGGGCCAAGTCCCTCTGCCGGGAGCTCGGCGTACGGCACTTCACCCGGCACGGCGTCCCCGAGTGGAACAGCGAGCACGGAGCCCACAAGGCCCGCAGCAAGCACGGCAACTACAACGCGTGGATCGCGATGCACGGCGACGCCTACGACTTCTTCGCCTCCGTCGACACCGACCACGTCCCGCTGCCCAACTTCCTGGAGCGGATGATGGGCTACTTCCGGGACCCGGACGTCGCCTTCGTCGTCGGCCCGCAGGTCTACGGCAACTACCACAACCCCGTCACCAAGGCCGCCGAGTCGCAGCAGTTCCTCTTCCACGCCCTCATCCAGCGCGCGGGCAACCGCTACCGCGCCCCCATGTTCGTCGGCACCAACAACGTCGTACGCATACGAGCCGTCAAGCAGATCGGCGGTCTGTACGACTCCGTCACCGAGGACATGGCCACCGGCTTCGAACTCCACCGCACCCGCAACCCCGGCACCGGCCAGTACTGGCGGTCCGTCTACACCCCGGACGTGCTCGCCGTCGGTGAGGGCCCGGCGTCCTGGACGGACTTCTTCACCCAGCAGATGCGCTGGTCGCGCGGCACGTACGAGACGCTGATCCAGCAGTACTGGAAGGCGCCGCTGCGGATGCCCGCGGGCCGGCTGTTCTCGTACACGCTGATGCTGGTCTACTACCCGATGACGGCGGTCAACTGGTTCCTCGGCATCCTGAGCTGCTCCCTGTTCCTGTGGTTCGGGGCCTCGGGCACCCAGGTCGCCGCGTCCGTGTGGCTGATGCTCTACAGCGACGCGGCGGCGCTCCAGATCGGCCTGTACCTGTGGAACCGCCGCCACAACGTCTCCCCGCACGAGCCGCGCGGCTCCGGAGGGCTGGCCGGAATGGCCATGTCGGCGCTGTCCGCGCCGATCTACCTGAAGTCGTTCACCGAGGCGGTGCTGCGCCGCCCGAGCCGTTTCGTCGTCACACCGAAGGGCGGCGGCGCGAGCCCCGACCGGCTGCTCACCTTCCGCATCCACCTCGCCTGGGCGGCGCTCCTCGTGGCCTCCCTCACCGCCTCGGTCTTCCTCGGGCACACCCACGCGGCGATGCGCACCTGGGCGCTCCTGGCGACGCTGATCTCCCTGGCCCCCGTCGCGGTGTGGGCCGCCACGGTGCTGGAGAACCGCGGGTCGCGGCTCCCCGCCACCGCCCGCAGGCTGCTTGGGGGCCGCCCGCCGGCCGCGCCGGACAGCGCCGCGCCGGGGCGCCCGGAGCACCCGGGACGTCCCGCCCTCCCCCCGGCCGTCCGTGTCGCCGAGGGGCACAAGCCCGCCTTCGCCTCGACCGGGGGCACCTCACCGGACACCCGCACCACGACAGGAGGCAAGTAGTCCATGGCCCCCCAGCTCTCCAGCAGGACCAGGAAGACGGTGCTGGGCGTGTCGGCCGTCGCGCTCCTCGCCGGCCTCAACGCCCCGGCCGCCCTGGACTTCGCGGGCGACCGGTACCACGCGTACAAGATCTCCCGGCCCGGGTACCGGGCGAAGTACGGCTCCTGGAGCCAGGTCGCCATCCCGGAGAAGTTCCGGACGAACGCCATCCACGCGGCGCTCCTGCACACCGGCAAGGTGCTGATCGTGGCCGGGTCCGGCAACGAGCAGAAGAAGTTCGACGCCGGGTCCTTCGACACCGTGCTGTGGGACCCGGTGAAGAACACCTTCAAGAAGATCCCCACCCCGGAGGACTTCTTCTGCTCCGGCCACGCCCAACTGCCCGACGGCCGGATGCTGGTGGCCGGCGGCACCGCCCGCTACGAACTCCTCGACGGCGAGGTGGAACGCGCCGGCGGCGGCATGCGCGTGAAGAACGAGAGCCCCGACCGCGAGGTGTTCCTGAAGAAGGGCACCCGGTTCCGCTCGCCCGCCGGGGTCGAGTACGTCACCAGGTTCGACGTCACCGTGCCCAGGGCCAAGCGCACCTTCAAGGTGACGTACGACCGGTCCGGGGCGATGCGGCCCTGGCGGACGAAGGTCACCGCGAGCGAGCGGCGCGTGTGGGTCGAGGCCGTGGAGGAGGGCCCGCTGTCGGTCACCGAGAAGCAGGCGCAGTACGAGGTCGTCGGCCTGAGGGGCAGGCAGGCCGCCGACGTCTACGGCCTCTCGGAGAAGATCACCCTGGAGAAGCAGGACTACCAGGGCATCCGCGGCGCCTACGAGTTCGACCCGGTCGCCGAGAAGTACGTACCGGTCGAGCCGATGGACAAGGCCCGCTGGTACCCGACCCTGGTGGGCCTGGAGGACGGCCGGGTGCTCGCCGCCTCGGGCCTGGACGACGTCGGCATGATCGACCCCGGCGACAACGAGATCTACGACCCGAAGACCAAGAAGTGGACGCCGGGCCCCAAGCGGTACTTCCCGACCTACCCCGCGCTGTTCCTCACCAAGGGCAACAAGCTGTTCTACTCCGGCTCCAACGCCGGGTACGGGCCCGCCGACCAGGGGCGCGAGCCGGGTCTGTGGGACCTGGAGAAGAACACCTTCACGAAGGTGCCGGGGCTGCGGGACGGGGACCAGCTGGAGACCTCGTCGTCGCTGCTGCTGCCGCCCGCGCAGGACCAGAAGGTGATGGTGCTGGGCGGCGGGGGCGTCGGCGAGTCCGGGAAGTCGACCCGGCGCACCGCCGTCGTCGACCTGACGAAGGCCGACCCGGCCTTCGTGGACGGCCCGGACCTGCCGCAGGGCACCCGCTACCTGAACAGCGTGATCATGCCGGACGACTCGGTGTTCACGACCAACGGCTCGAAGGACTACCGGGGCCGCAGCGCCAGCAACATCCTCAAGGCGCAGTTCTACGACCCGCGGTCCAACACCTTCCGGGAGGCGGCCGAGCCCATGGTGGGCCGCAACTACCACTCGGAGGCGCTGCTGCTGCCCGACGGCCGGGTCGTCACCTTCGGCTCCGACCCGCTCTTCGACGACCAGCAGAACACCAAGCTCGGCCACTTCGAGCAGCGCATGGAAATCTTCACGCCGCCCGCGCTGCACCGTGCCGCCGCGGGCACCCGGCCCGCGCTGAAGGACGGCCCGGCGACCCTGGACGCCCGGCACCGCGTGACCTTCCGCACGGCACACCCCGAACGCGTCGTCGCGGCGCGGCTGATGCGGCCGAGCGCCGTGACCCACACGACGGACGTCGAGCAGCGCTCCGTCCGGCTCGGGGTGACGAAGCGGGGCACGTCGGTGACGTTCGAGGTGCCCGAGGACCGCGCGCTGGTGCCGCCCGGCTGGTACATGCTGTTCGTGACGGACGAGAAGGGAACGCCGTCCAGGGCCAAGTGGGTGCACGTGAAGTGAACCGGGCCCGGCGGCGTCACGCCCCGGAGTTGCGGGCCAGCTCCAGGGCGTACTCCGGCCACCACCGGCCGGCCGGCGGACCGCCCTCGCAGGTGCCGTCGGACTCGCCGGGCCGCTTGATCCACAGGTAGGCGTCCAGGGCGGGCTCGCCGGTGTCGGCCGTCGGGCGGGTGCCGAGGGCGCGGCCGGGCGGGTTGCACCAGGAGCCCTCCAGCGGGCCGTTGCCGTTGCGGCTGGTGTCGACGACGAAGTGCTTGCCGCCGAGGCCCTCGGAGAGCGCCCGGCCGTACGCGGCGGCGGCCTCGTCGGTCTGGAAGTTGGAGACGTTCAGCGCGAAACCGTCGGCGTCGCCGATCCCGGCGCGCCGCAAGGGGGCGACCAGCTTCCCCGGCTCCTTGATCCAGTCCGGGTTGCCCGCGTCCAGGTACACCGTCGTACGCGGCTGGCGCGTGAGCCGGTCCACGGCCTCCGCCAGCAGCCGCTCCCGCTCGGCGTGGTACTCGACGGGCGTGCAGCCGTCCACGACGTGCGCCACCGCGTCCGGCTCCAGCACGACGAGGGCCTCGGCGTCGCCGATCGCCCCGGCGAACCGCCCGATCCACCGCCGGTAGGCGTCCGCGTCGGCCGCGCCGCCCGCCGAGTGCTGGCCGCAGTCCCGGTGCGGAATGTTGTACGCGACGAGGACGGCCGTCCGGCCCGCCCGGCCCGCGGCCCGCGCCGCCGCCCGCACCTGCGGCGCCGGGTCCCTCTCCCCGGTCGGCCACAGGGCGGCCGGATGGTCGGCGATCCGCCGCAGCAGCTCGGCGTCCTCGGTACGGCCCTGCCGCCGCCACATCCGGATCTGGCGCGCCGCGGGACTCGCGGGGTCGACCCAGAACGGGGAGCTGCCGGGATCCGACCGCCGGGAGGAGGCCCCGGGGAGGGGGGCCTCGCCGGCGTCCGGCGCGGACGAGCAGCCCGCGGCGAGCCCGAGCACCGCGAGCACCGCGAGGGCGTGGATCAGCCGGGACATGCTGCTCCCTGGGGGAGAGGTGACGGGCGAAAGGGACATACCTCTCGTGATCGTGGCACAGCGGGGTGGCCGGCTCACGGACCGACATGGATCCGGCACGCCCCCCGGAGCCTTCCGTCCCGCCCCGGCTCGGCCGTGCCCCGGGGCGGGGACCGAGGGGCGAGACAGGGGTGGCCGGTATATGACTGGCCGGTATGGTCTGGGACGTGCCGAAGCCGCTCAGTCTGTCCTTCGACCCCATCGCCCGCGCCGACGAACTCTGGGGGCAACGCTGGGGAGGCGTGCCGTCGATGGCCGCCATCACCTCGATCATGCGCGCGCACCAGATCCTGCTCGCCGAACTCGACGCGGTGGTCAAGCCCTACGGGCTGACGTTCGCCCGGTACGAGGCGCTGGTCCTGCTCACCTTCTCCAAGTCGGGCGAACTGCCGATGTCCAAGATCGGCGAGCGGCTCATGGTGCACCCGACGTCGGTCACCAACACCGTCGACCGGCTGGTGCGCTCCGGTCTGGTCGGCAAACGCCCCAACCCCAACGACGGCCGCGGCACCCTCGCGTCGATCACCGACAAGGGCCGCGAGGTGGTGGAATCGGCCACCCGGGACCTGATGGCCATGGACTTCGGCCTCGGCGCCTACGACGCCGAGGAGTGCCGCGAGATCTTCGCCATGCTGCGCCCGCTGCGGGTCGCCGCACGGGATTTCGAGGAGGAGTGACCCGGCCCGGGACCGCCCGGAAGGCGCGGTTACGCTCGACCGTATGAAAAAGAGCGTGCTGACCCGCTACCGCGTCATGGCGTACGTCACGGGCGTACTGCTGATCCTGCTGTGCCTCGGCATGATCGCGAAGTACCTGCTGGACCTCGACGGTGCCGACGACTTCACCCGTGTGGTCAGCATCGCCCACGGCTGGCTCTACGTCGTCTACCTGCTGTTCGCCTTCGACCTGGGCGCCAAGGCGAAGTGGCCGGTCAGGAAGCAGCTCTGGGTGCTGCTCGCCGGGACGGTGCCCACGGCCGCGTTCTTCGTGGAGCGCGGCATCAGCCGCGAGCTGGCCGCGAAGGACGCGCGTCCCGAGCCGGTGACCGCCGGGGCCTGAGCCCGTCCCCGGCCCGTGGCGCCGGGGCCCGGCCGGGGCCCCGGGTGTCCGGCCTCACCGCCGTCCGGGCGACCGTACGGCGGTCTGCCATCGACATTTACTAGGACGTCCAAGTAAATTCGAAGGTATGGACGCTGACGCCATCGAGGAGGGCCGCCGACGCTGGCAGGCCCGGTACGACACCGCACGCAAGCGCGACGCGGACTTCACCACGCTCTCCGGAGACCCCGTGGAGCCGGTGTACGGGCCACGGCCCGGGGACGCCTACGACGGGTTTGAACGGATCGGCTGGCCGGGTGAGTACCCCTTCACCCGCGGCCTGTATCCGACCGGTTACCGGGGGCGCACGTGGACCATCCGGCAGTTCGCCGGATTCGGCAACGCCGAGCAGACCAACGAGCGCTACAAGATGATCCTCGCCAACGGCGGCGGGGGCCTCTCGGTCGCCTTCGACATGCCGACCCTGATGGGCCGCGACTCCGACGACCGGCGCTCGCTCGGCGAGGTCGGGCACTGCGGGGTCGCCATCGACTCCGCCGCCGACATGGAGGTGCTGTTCCAGGGCATCCCGCTGGGCGACGTCACCACCTCCATGACGATCAGCGGGCCCGCCGTCCCCGTCTTCTGCATGTACCTCGTCGCGGCCGAGCGCCAGGGCGTCGACCACGCCGTCCTCAACGGCACGCTCCAGACCGACATCTTCAAGGAGTACATCGCGCAGAAGGAGTGGCTCTTCCCGCCCGAGCCGCACCTTCGCCTCATCGGCGACCTGATGGAGTACTGCGCGACCCGCATCCCCGCCTACAAGCCGCTGTCGGTCTCCGGCTACCACATCCGCGAGGCCGGAGCGACGGCCGCGCAGGAGCTCGCCTACACCCTCGCCGACGGCTTCGGCTACGTCGAGCTCGGCCTCAGCCGCGGCCTGGACGTCG
>DASTDN010000292.1:0-3984 GCA_035710365.1 Streptomyces sp.
TCTCCGTGCACGTCAGCCCCTGCCTCGGTTTTCCGCCACTGTGGGCATCCGTTGAGTCCGCGGTCGTCCCCACGGCTCCCCAAGTATTTCGCAGGCGCGGAGCGCCGACGGCGCGAGGGGACGCCGCGGCGCGGGGAGACCGTGCGAAGGGCGGCGCGGCGCGGGAAGACGCCGCGGCGCGAGGACCCGGGAACTCCGGTGGGAGTCCCCGGGCCCTTCGTCCGGCGCCGGCGTCCCCTTGTTCCTGGTGCCCGGTGCCTGGTGCCGGGTGCCGGGGCGGCGGGGCCGGGGTCAGGCCGCCGCTGCCGGAACCTCCGGGGTCCGCCCGGCCGCGCCGGAGGCGGCCGGGGCCAGGGCCAGCTCCAGGACCTGGCGGACGTCCGTCACGGCGTGGACGTCGAGCCCGTCCAGCACCTCGGAGGGGACGTCGTCCAGGTCGGGCTCGTTGCGCCTGGGGATGACGACGGTCGTGATGCCCGCCCGGTGGGCCGCGAGGAGCTTCTGCTTCACACCGCCGATGGGCAGCACCCGGCCGGTCAGCGAGACCTCGCCGGTCATCGCCACGTCCGTGCGGACCAGGCGGCCCGACAGCAGCGAGGCCAGCGCGGTCGTCATGGTGATGCCGGCGCTCGGGCCGTCCTTGGGGACCGCGCCCGCCGGGAAGTGGATGTGCACGCCCCGGTCCTTGAGGTCGCCGACCGGCAGTTCCAGCTCGGCGCCGTGACTGCGCAGGAAACTCAGCGCGATCTGCGCGGACTCCTTCATCACGTCCCCGAGCTGACCGGTCAGGGTCAGGCCGGAGGCACCGGTCTCCGGGTCGGCGAGCGACGCCTCGACGTAGAGGACGTCGCCGCCCGCGCCGGTGACGGCGAGGCCGGTGGCCACGCCGGGCACGGAGGTGCGCCGCTCGGCCGGGTCCTGCGCGGACTCGGGCACGTGGTGCGGCCGGCCGAGCAGGGCGCGCAAGTCGCCGGGGCCGACGGTGAACGGCAGGTCCCGCTCGCCCAGTTCGTGCTGGGCCGCGACCTTGCGCAGCAGCCGGGCGACGGACCGCTCCAGGTTGCGCACCCCCGCCTCGCGCGTGTACTCGCCGGCCAGCCTGCGCAGCGCGGTCTCCTCGACGGCCACCTCGTCGGCGCCGAGCCCGGCCCGCTCCAACTGGCGCGGCAGCAGGTGGTCGCGGGCGATGACGATCTTCTCGTCCTCCGTGTAGCCGTCCAGGCGGACGATCTCCATGCGGTCGGCGAGCGCCTCCGGGATCGCCTCCAGGACGTTGGCGGTGGCGAGGAAGACGACGTCGGACAGGTCGAGTTCGACCTCCAGGTAATGGTCGCGGAAGGTGTGGTTCTGCGCCGGGTCCAGGACCTCCAGCAGGGCCGCGGCCGGGTCGCCGCGGAAGTCGGAGCCCACCTTGTCGATCTCGTCCAGCAGCACGACCGGGTTCATCGACCCGGCCTCCTTGACGGCGCGGACGATCCGGCCGGGCAGTGCGCCGACGTACGTACGGCGGTGGCCGCGGATCTCGGCCTCGTCGCGGACTCCGCCGAGCGCGACGCGGACGAACTTGCGGCCCATGGCGTGGGCGACGGACTCGCCGAGGCTGGTCTTTCCGACGCCGGGCGGCCCGACCAGGGCGAGCACCGCGCCGCCGCGCCGTCCGCCCACCTCTCCCAGGCCCCGCTCGGTGCGCCGCTTGCGCACCGCCAGGTACTCGGTGATGCGCTCCTTCACGTCGTCCAGACCCGCGTGCTCCGCGTCGAGGACGGCCCGGGCGCCCCGGATGTCGTAGGCGTCCTCGGTCCGCTCGTGCCACGGCATCTCCAGGACCGTGTCGAGCCAGGTGCGGATCCAGGAGCCCTCCGGCGACTGGTCGGAGGCACGCTCCAGCTTGGCGACCTCCTTCAGGGCGGCCTCGCGGACCTTCCCCGGCAGGCCGGCGGCCTCCACACGGGCGCGGTAGTCGTCGGACTCCTCGCCCTCCCGCTCGCCGTCGAGCTCGCGCAGCTCCTTGCGCACGGCGTCCAGCTGGCGGCGCAGCAGGAACTCGCGCTGCTGCTTGTCGACGCCTTCCTGGACGTCCTTCGCGATGGACTCGGCGACGTCCTGCTCGGCGAGGTGGTCGCGCAACTGCCGGGTGGCGAGCCTGAGGCGGGCGACCGGGTCGGCGGTCTCCAGCAGCTCCGCCTTCTGCTCGGTCGTCAGGAACGGCGAGTAGCCGGAGTTGTCGGCGAGGGCCGAGACGTCCTCGATGGCCTGGACGCGGTCGACGACCTGCCAGGCGCCGCGCTTGCGCAGCCAGGCGGTGGCGAGGGCCTTGTACTCCTTGACCAGTTCGGTGACGTGCCCCGGCAGCGGGTCGGGCACGGCCTCGTCCACCGTCGTGCCCTCCACCCACAGCGCCGCACCGGGGCCGGTGGTCCCGGCGCCGATCCGCACCCGGCCCCGGCCGCGGATCAGCGCGCCCGGGTCGCCGTCGGCCAGCCGGCCGACCTGCTCGACGGTGCCGAGAACGCCGGTGGCGGCGTACGTCCCGTCGACGCGTGGCACCAGCAGTACCCGGGGCTTGCCGGGGGCGTGCCGGCCGGCGGCCTGCGCCGCCTCCACGGCGGCCCGCACCTCGGCGTCGCTCAGGTCCAGCGGAACCACCATCCCGGGCAGCACGACCTCGTCGTCGAGCGGCAGCACGGGCAGGGTGAGCGGTGTGAACTCGGTGGACTCAGCAGCCATGATCTCCCCTTCGGCAGTCAAGTTGAGCTATCCAGACTCAATGTCTGCTCAATGTCCGGGGAGCCGGTCATTGTTCCGGCCGGCCGAGGATGTTCGCTGAGGGCGATCACACCGCCGCCGCCGCGCCGCCCGCCCGGGAACGCGCCCGCCCCGGCAGGGCGTGCACGCGCTCCGCGCGGCGCGCGGCGGGCGCCGCGCCTCCTTCGGTCCGACACCCGGCGGCGTGCGGCGTGGTCCTGGCAGGATGGGCGGATGCCCACCCCGTACGACATCCCGGAAGTACTGGACCGCCGTGAGGGCCCGCACGGCGAGGTCGTGCTGCGCCGCCACGGCGAGCTGCTGCAGATCATCGCGAACGGCTGCTTCCTGATGGACACCTCCGACGGGCGTTCGGAGCGCCTGCTGGTGGACGCGGCCCTCGACGCGCTGGACGGGCGGCCCGCGCCGCACGTGCTGATCGGCGGCCTGGGCGTGGGCTTCTCCCTCGCGCACGCGGCGGACGACCCCCGGTGGGGGCGCGTCACGGTCGTGGAGCGCGAGCCCGCCGTCGTCGGCTGGCACCGCTCGGGACCGCTCGCCGCGATCTCGGCGCGGGCACTCGCCGACCCCCGCACGCGCATCGTGGAAGCCGACCTGATCGCACACCTCGGTGAGACATGTGCCACGTACGACGCCCTGTGCCTGGACATCGACAACGGCCCCGGCTGGACCGTCACGGAGGACAACGGCGGGCTGTACTCGCCCGCCGGACTGGCGGACTGCGCACGGGCGTTGCGGCCCGGAGGGGTGCTGGCCGTCTGGTCGGCGCAGCCTTCTCCGGAATTCGAGGGAACCTTGCGGAATGCCGGATTCCGACGGGTGCGTACCGAAGAGATCCCGGTTGCCCGGGGCGTTCCCGACGTCGTGCACATAGGTGTACGCCCTGGATAGCAAACCCGTGGTGACTCCCCGTACGCTGCTTGCCTGGCGCGGATCATTCAAGCGTCAATCGCAGGCATGCGCAGACGAGGGATCACCCCACTGATTCCGGAAAGCACACTTCAGGGGCGGGCGATGGAGCAGACACACACCTCCCACAACGGCGCGGCGGCCACCCCGGGCGCACAGCGGCGGATTCTGGTGGTCGAGGACGACGCGACGATCGTGGACGCCATCGCGACCCGTCTGCGGGCCGAGGGATTCCTGGTGCAAACGGCGGGCGACGGCCCGTCCGGCGTGGACACGGCCGAGGCCTGGCAGCCCGACCTGCTGATCCTC
>DASTDN010000293.1:0-2587 GCA_035710365.1 Streptomyces sp.
CGCCCCACCCGCCGTACCCGGCCACCCCCCACCCGCCGCAGCCCGGCCCGTACGCCCCGCAGCCCGCGCCGGGCCCGTACCCGCCGCAGTACGCCGCCGCCCCGTACGCGCCCCACCCGCAGTACGCGCCCCCGGCGCCCCTGGTCATGCCCGGCACCGTCCGTGCCGCGCGGGTCGTGGTCTTCGTGATGGCCGGGCTCGGGGTCCTGCTGACCGCGCTCGTCGCCGGCACCTCGGGCGCGGAGGCCGCCGGGCGGTTCTTCTCCCTGTTCCTCATGACGATCCCCCTCTTCGTCCTGGCCTTCCGCTACGGCACCGGCGGCAACGGCGTGCGCGTCGCCTCGATCGTGCTGGCGTCCCTCCAGCTCCTCCTCGCGCTGGGCACGATGGGACGCGGAGTCCCGTCCGGTCTCCTCCCCTTCGCCGGAGCCCTCACCCTGCTGTTCCTGCTGGCGTCCCACCCCGCGGGCGCCTGGTTCCGCCGGAACTCGGGTGTCGTGCCCCCGCAGGCACCGTATGGGCCGTACGGGGCCTGACACCCGTTTCGGGCACCGGGCGGCGGCGGGGGTAGGCTTCGGCCCCGGGGTACCGCCCTGCGGACGGACATCGCTCCGGCCGCACCCGCCCGCCCGCCGGTCGCGGGCCCGGTCCCGGTCCCGACCTGTCCGATCCCGTCCGGAGGGGCTGACACATCTCGTGACACTGCGCGACACGCTGCGCAACCTGCTGGTCAGGCTGTATGCGCGCCGGGTGGAGGGCCACCTCGACCACACCCAGGTGCCCAAGCACATCGGCGTCATCATGGACGGCAACCGCCGCTGGGCGAAGGCCGCCGGCTCCACCACCGCGCACGGCCACCGCGCCGGTGCCGCCAAGATCGAGGAGTTCCTCGGCTGGTGCAGCGAGACGGAGGTCGAGGTCGTCACCCTGTGGCTGCTGTCCACGGACAACTTCGACCGTCCGGCCGAGGAACTCGGCCCCCTCCTCGACATCATCGAGGACGTCGTCCGCACCCTCGCCGCCGACGGCCGCTGGCGCGTCCACCACGTCGGCACCATGGACCTCCTGCCGCACCGCATCCAGACCGCCCTGAAAGAGGCCCAGTCCGACACGGCGGACAACACCGGGACCGTGGTCAACGTCGCCATCGGCTACGGCGGCCGCCAGGAGATCGCCGACGCCGTGCGCTCGATGCTGTACGACGCCCAGCGGCAGGGCACCACGATGGACGAACTCGCCGAGGCCGTCGACATCGACATGATCGGCCGTCACCTCTACACCGGCGCCCAGCCCGACCCGGACCTCGTGATCCGCACCAGCGGCGAACAGCGCCTGTCCGGATTCATGCTCTGGCAGAGCGCCCACTCGGAGTACTACTTCTGCGACGTGTTCTGGCCGGCGTTCCGCAAGGTCGACTTCCTGCGCGCCCTGCGCGACTACGCCGCCCGACACCGGCGCTTCGGCGGCTGACGGCCCGTGTCGCGCCCACGGGCGCGACACGGGAAACGGTGACGGGTACCCCGTACGGGCAGGGTGTCACCGAGAGTTCACCGGGTGGCCGTGCCGTCCGGCGGCATGGCGGGGTGCGTTCAAGGGCATAAGGCAAGCAGGTCGACGCCCGAACCCCGGGTGTCGGATCTCAGTGGGCGGCTCGGGGCCGTCCGCCCGGGAGGCCCTTTGCACCAGCCCGACCGTGCGGCAACGGCACGGATGACGTGGAGGGCCGGTTTCCGGCCCGCGGTGTTTCGCGGCCGAGGACCGGTCCAGCTCGACTCCGTCGCTCCCCGACCTCATCCGAGGGGGTACGTCCTTCCGTGGTGACCAGCACAAAGCGCCGTAAGCCCGACCGGCGCACCTACGTTCTCGACACCAGTGTTCTGCTGGCCGACCCGAACGCCCTGATCCGCTTCGACGAGCACGAAGTCGTGCTTCCCGTCGTGGTGGTCACGGAGCTGGAGGCCAAGCGCAACCATCCGGAACTCGGCTATTTCGCCCGGCAGGCCCTGCGGCTGCTCGACGACTACCGAGTCCGTTTCGGCCGCCTCGACGCCCCCATCCCGATCGGGGAACTCGGCGGAACGGTCCGTGTCGAGCTCAACCACTCGGACCCCGGCCTGCTGCCCAGCGGCTACCGCCTGGGGGACAACGACTCCCGCATCCTCGCGGTGGCCCGCAATCTGCAGGCCGAGGGATTCGACGTCACCGTCGTGTCCAAGGACCTGCCACTGAGGATCAAGGCGTCGTCCGTCGGCCTCCTCGCCGAGGAGTACCGCGCGGAACTCGCCATCACGGACGCCTCCGGGTGGACCGGGATGTCCGAACTGACCCTGCCCGGCGAGCAGGTCGACATCCTCTTCGAGGAAGGACGCGTGTACGCCCCGGAGGCGGCCGAACTGCCCGTCCACACCGGCCTGCGGATCCAGTCGGAGCGCGGCAAGGCCCTGGGCCGTGTCACCCCCGACGGCAGCATCCGCCTGGTGCGCGGTGAGCGGGAGGCCTTCGGGATCAAGGGCCGCAGCGCCGAACAGCGCATCGCGCTCGACCTGCTGCTCGACCAGGAGGTCGGCATCGTGTCGATGGGCGGCCG
>DASTDN010000294.1:0-3477 GCA_035710365.1 Streptomyces sp.
GTCCCCCGCCGGACCGGTCCCGGCATCGCCCCTGGTGGAGCCCTTGCCCCATGCCGCGGGCACATCTAGCCTGCTTTTGTGCCGCTGATGAACAAAGCCCGTGCGCACCACACCGTGCCGGGCACCCCCGCCGACCGCGACCTGTCCCGCCTGCGCGCCCTCCTCACCGCCTTCTTCGCCCTGGACGGCTTCGTCTTCGCCGGGTGGGTGGTCCGCATCCCGGCCATCAAGGAGCAGACACACGCCTCCGTCACCGAGCTGGGCCTCGCGCTGCTGTGCGTCTCCGCCGGGGCGGTCGTCACGATGATGCTCACGGGCCGGCTGTGCCGCCGCCACGGCAGCCACCCGGTCACGGTCGTCTGCGCGGTCCTGCTCTCCCTCGGTGTGGCGCTGCCACCGCTCACCCGTTCGCCGGTCGCGCTGGGCGCGGTCCTGCTGCTGTTCGGGGCCGCGTACGGCGGTGTCAACGTCGCCTTCAACAGTGCCGCCGTCGATCTCGTGGCCGCGCTGCGGCGGCCGGTCATGCCGAGCTTCCACGCCGCGTTCAGCCTGGGCGGGATGGTCGGCGCGGGGCTCGGCGGGCTCGTCGCGGGGTCGGTCTCCCCCACGCTGCACCTGTTCGGCCTCACGGTCGTCGGCCTGCTCGTCACCGCCGTCGCGGGACGCGCGCTGCTGCGGCTCGAACCCGCCGTGCCGCCCGGCCGTCCGGGCGACGGGCGGAAGCCGGCGCCGCGCCGCCCGGACGCCCGCACCCGCCGCCTCGTGACCGTGTACGGCCTGATCGCCCTGTGCACGGCGTTCGGGGAGGGCGCCCTGGCGGACTGGGGCGCGCTGCACCTGGAGGAGGACCTGCGGGCACACCCGGGGCTCGCCGCGGCCGGCTACTCCTGCTTCGCCCTCACCATGACGCTGGGCCGGCTGGGCGGCACGGTCCTGCTGGAGCGCTTCGGGCGGACCCGCACGGTCGTGGCGGGCGGGACGTTCGCCGCGGCGGGCATGCTGCTCGGCTCGCTCGCCCCGACGCTGTGGGCGGCCCTGCTCGGCTACGCCGTCACCGGGCTCGGCCTCGCCAACCTGTTCCCCGTGGCCGTCGAACGCGCCGGTACGCTCGCCGGCCCGAGCGGTGTCGCCACCGCCTCCACCCTCGGCTACGGCGGCATGCTCCTGGGCCCGCCGGCGATCGGTTTCCTGGCCGGCTGGATCTCCCTGCCCGTCGCCCTCACCAGCGTCGCGGCACTGGCGGCGGTGGCGGCGGTCATCGGCGCACTGACGCGGCGGGCGTAGCGGCCCCGCGCCGCCGCCGTCCTCACGTGCGCCCCCGGGCGGCCGTGCCGGGCCCCCTTCGAGTGGTTTGCGGTCCCCTTCCGTGTGAATGCGCTTCCCCCACATGGCCCCATCACCGAGAGTCATGGGCCGTGAACACTGAGAACACGAGCCCGCCCGTCCTGAGCACGCCGGCCCCGCAGACCACGGACGTACCGGGCCGAGAGCACCTCGCCCCGGGCACCGCGCCCGCCCCGCGCCCCGTGTCCCCGGCGCACGGTGCACGCCCCTCGCGGCGCTCCGTCGTCACGACGGCCGGCGCCTCGGCGCTCGCCGCCGGTCTGACCGCCGCCTCCGCCGCCCCCGCGACCGCGCTGGGCGCTGCCACCGCACCCTCGACTGCACCGGGCGCGGCGCCGCCCGGCGCCGACGGCCGGGCGTACACCACGGTCGCCCGGGCCCTCGCCGTCTACGACGAGCACGACAGGCCCCTCGTCCCCGCCTACGTGAGGGTCATCGAGAACGGTCTGCCCCCCAGCCGGGCGAAGGCGACGAAGCGGGTCCTGATCGTCGGGGCCGGACCGGCCGGCCTGCTCGCCGCCGGCCTCCTCAACCGCGCGGGCCACGACGTCGTCGTGATCGAGGCGAACGGCAACCGCGTCGGCGGGCGCGTCAAGACGTTCCGCAAGGGCGGCCACGAGAAGGGGAAGCAGCCCTTCGCCGACCCCCGGCAGTACGCCGAGGCCGGAGCCATGCGGCTGCCCGACAGCCACCCGCTCCTCATGACGCTGCTCGAGAAGCTGCGCATCCCGCGCCAGGAGTTCCACCTGGTGGACGTGGAGGTCGACAACCCGGCGAAGCGGGCCAACCGCACCTGGATCCACGTCAACGGCGTCCGCATGCGCCGGGCCGACTACGAGAAGAACCCCGCGAAGATCAACGACACGTTCGGTGTCACGGGACCCAACCGCACGAAGACCGCCGCCGCCATCCTCGCGGCCGCCCTGGAACCCGTGCACCGGCTCATCCGGGGCAAGGAGGGAACGGCCCTGGTCGAGGGGTGGGTCGAGGTCCTCAAGGCGTACGGCCACTGGTCGATGTACCGGTACCTCACCGAAGTGGCCCGGCTCGACACGAGGACGATCGACCTCGTCGGGACCGTCCAGAACCTCACCTCGCGCCTACACCTCTCCTTCCTGCACAGCTTCGAGGCCAGCACCGTGATCGACCCGGGGACGAAGTTCTGGGAGATCAAGGGCGGCACCGCGGTGCTCGCCGACGCGCTGTACGCGCCCGTGAAGGGGAAGGTGAGGCTCGACCGGCGTGCCGTACGCATCGAACGCGACGGCGGCAAGGTCAGGGTGCACACCGTCTCCGAGGCCTGCCAGACCGGCGAGGGGGGTGTCACCGAGGTCTTCGAGGGCGACGAGGCGATCATCACAGTCCCCTTCACCGGCCTGCGCCACGTCGCGATGGACCCTCCGCTCAGCTACGGCAAGCGCCGGGCGATCACCGAGCTGCACTACGACGCCGCGACCAAGGTGCTGCTGGAGTTCTCCCGCCGCTGGTGGGAGTTCACCGAGGAGCAGTGGAAGGAGACGCTGAACTCCATCGAGGACAAGCTCTACGACAAGTACCGGGCGGGCCGGGTCAGGGACGGCCGGTACCTCGGTGCGCACCAGTCCGTGAAGGACCTGGGGGTGACGGTCCCCGACGGGGTCAGGGAGTGCTTCGCCGCCTTCCGGCCCGCCATGGGCGGCGAACCCGAGGCCGCGCACACCCGCGGGGGCGGCTCGGTGAGCGACAACGCCAACCGCTTCATGTACTTCGAGCACTCGGGGGGCACGGAAGTCGGCGACGGAGGCGTCACGCTCGCCTCCTACAGCTGGGCCGACGACGCCCGCAAATGGGACGCGTACGCCGACGGGGAGCGGTATCTGCGCGCGCTCGCCGGGCTGCAGGCCGTCTACGGCCGCCGCTGCGAGGTCTTCTTCACCACCAAGTGCCAGACCCAGTCGTGGGCGCGCGACCACTACGCCTACGGCGAGGCCTCCGTGCTCTTCCCCGGCCAGCACGTGGAGCTGTTCCCCGACATCCCCACCTCCGAGGGCCCGCTCCACTTCGCGGGTGACCACACCTCCCTCAAGCCCGCCTGGATCGAAGGCGCCCTGGAATCCGCCGTCCGGACGGCGCTGAAGGTCCACACGGGCTGAC
>DASTDN010000295.1:0-3615 GCA_035710365.1 Streptomyces sp.
CTGCTGTACGAGGACGCGCCCCACGGCGTCGGCTACTTCGTGGCGGTCTGGACGTAGACCTCGGCTGCGGGCGGCGTCGTGCCGCCGGTGCCGTCCGGGCCGCCGGTCCGGCCCGGTCCGGCCGTGCCGCCGCCCTGCGGACCGTCGCCGTGCGCGAGACGGTCCATGGCCCCCTTGGCCTTGCCGGAACCCGACTGGATTCCCTTGCTGTACTTGCCCTTGGTCCGCTCGTCGACGGCCTTCGCGGCCTTGTCGATACCCGTCTGGATCTTGTCCCCGTGCTGCTGCGCGAGCCCGGAGACCTTGCCCTTGGCCGGACCCAGCTTGCCCTTCAGATTGTCCAGGAGACCCATCGTTCACCTTTCACCGGGGCATTCGCGGGCAAAGTGCCCACATCACTGGCAACGCTACCCCTGCCCCGGAAATGCCGCGTCATGCCCCGTCGGGCGGCCGCGCCCATACGTGTTCGAGCACGGGTGCGGAATTTGGGAGACTGGGGCAGTGAGCAGCGCAGCCCCCGCCCCCCGTGTCATCGCCGTCGTCGGACCCACCGCGGCCGGAAAATCCGATCTGGCCGTCTTCCTGGCCCGGCGACTGGGCGGCGAGGTCGTCAACGCCGACTCCATGCAGCTCTACCGGGGCATGGACATCGGCACCGCCAAGCTCAGCCCCGAGGAGCGCCAGGGCGTACCGCACCACCTGCTCGACGTCTGGGACGTGACCGTGACGGCGTCCGTCGCCGAGTACCAGCGGCTCGCGCGCGAGCGGATCGACGCGCTCCTCGCCGAGGGCCGCTGGCCCGTCCTGGTCGGCGGCTCCGGACTGTACGTGCGGGGCGCCGTCGACAACCTGGAGTTCCCCGGCACCGACCCCGAGGTCCGGTCCCGGCTGGAGGCGGAACTCGTCCTGCGCGGCTCCGGCGCGCTGCACGCCCGGCTGGCCGCCGCCGACCCCGAGGCGGCCCGCGCGATCCTGCCCGGCAACGGCCGCCGCGTCGTCCGCGCCCTCGAAGTGATCGAGATCACCGGCCGCCCCTTCACCGCCAACCTCCCCGGCCACGACGCCGTGTACGACACCCTCCAGATCGGGGTCGATGTCGCCCGGCCCGAACTCGACGAGCGCATCGCCCGCCGCGTCGACCGCATGTGGGAGGCGGGCCTCGTGGACGAGGTGCGCGCCCTGGAGGAACGGGGCCTGCGCGAGGGGCGTACGGCCTCCCGCGCCCTCGGCTACCAGCAGGTCCTCGCGGCCCTCGCCGGACAGTGCACCCTGGAGGAGGCGCGGGCCGACACCGTCCGCGCCACCAAGCGCTTCGCGCGTCGCCAGGACTCCTGGTTCCGGCGCGACCCGCGGGTGCACTGGCTGAGCGGGGCGGCCGCGGACCTCACGGACCTTCCCGGGCTCGCCCTGGCATGGGTCGAACGACCGGTCACAGCCTGATCACGTCCTGGCATCGGGACGCCCAGCCCGTCGGTGCGGCCTCCGGGGGCGTGCCATCATCGAGCTTCGATCGACCGAGTTGAGCCGAGTTGGGAGGGCGCGTGGCGATGGAGGCCGGCCCTCGCGACACCGCACAGGACACCGGGAGCCTCACCCCCGGCCCGGACGGCACCGAGCCGGACGGGGCCGCCCGGCTGAGGCCCGACGGACCCGACGACCCCCCCGGCGGAGTGATCGACGACGGGCCCTCGGCGGACGAGATCGACGAGATGTACGCGGGCGCGGAGGTCGAGGTCGAGCTGCGTCCGCAGCGCCGCCTGCGGATCTGGCAGCTCGCGCCCATCGTGGCGCTCGCCGCGGTCGGCTCACTGATGTTCGCCTTCCCGCTGGCCTTCGACTTCGGCGACAGCGGCGCCGTGATCGCCATGCTGGGCCTGCTGATCTGCGCCTGCGCGGCCGGCTGGGGCATGATGGCCGCCCGCCGCGTCGGCCACACCTGGCCCGGCCTGCCGCAGCGCGGCTCCGGACGCCGCCCCGACTGGCGGGTCGTCCTCGCCTACGTGGTGGTCGTCGCCGCGGTGGTCGTCCTCGCCGTGTGGCGCGTGGCCCGCCTGCGCTGACCGTGCCCGCCCGCCGCACGAGCCGCACGACCGGCCCCTGACCTCGCCGTACGCCACCCCCGCAGCGCCGCGCCGCCGTCCCGCACACCGTACGATCGGGGCATGAGCACGCGGAACGACCGGGGAACGAGCGCGCCGATCGCCTTCCTCAAGGGACACGGCACCGAGAACGACTTCGTGATCGTCCCCGACCCCGACAACCTCCTCGACCTGCCGGCCGCCGCCGTCGCCGCCCTGTGCGACCGCCGCGCCGGAATCGGCGGCGACGGCCTGCTGCACGTGGTGCGGTCCGCCGCCCACCCCGAGGCCGGGGAGATGGCCGACGCGGCGGAGTGGTTCATGGACTACCGCAACAGCGACGGCTCGGTGGCCGAGATGTGCGGCAACGGTGTCCGTGTCTTCGCCCACTACCTGGTGCGCGCCGGACACGCCGCCGAGGGGGACCTCGCCGTCGCCACCCGCGGCGGAGTGAAGACCGTGCACGTCGCCAAGGACGGCGACGTCACCGTCGGCATGGGCCGGGCCCGCCTCCCGGAGGGCGACGTCACGGTGAGCGTCGGCGGACGCCACTGGCCCGCCCGCAACGTGAACATGGGCAACCCGCACGCGGTGGCCTTCGTCGAGGACCTCGCCCACGCCGGCGACCTGTCCGCGCCGCCCCCGGTCGCCCCGGCCGGCGCCTACCCCGACGGCGTGAACGTCGAGTTCGTCGTCGCCCGCGGCCCGCGGCACGTCGCGCTGCGCGTGCACGAGCGGGGCTCCGGCGAGACCCGGTCCTGCGGCACGGGCGCGTGCGCGGTCGCCGTCGCCGCCGCCCGCCGCGACGGCACCGACCCGGCCCGCACCGAAACCCCCGTGACGTACACCGTCGACGTCCCCGGCGGCACCCTCGTCGTCACCGAACACCCGGACGGCGAGATCGAGATGACCGGACCCGCGGTCATCGTCGCCGAAGGCGAGATCGACCCGGCATGGCTCGCGCGGGCCGCCGGCCGGCGCCCCTGAGGACGGTCTGACCAGCACGGACCGGTCCGCGGGGACCGGCACCGGTCCACCGCCGCATTCCCGGCACCCCCGTCCAAAGCGCGCTCCGCGGGCCTTCCCTCAAAGGAGTGATCCGTTTCACGCTCGGCGAGAGGCGGTCAGGCGCACCCGGCGGGCTCGATAGCATCAGGCACCGGCCCGGACGGGGGACCGACGCCGCCCCCTGAGCCGTTGTCCGCCCTGGGGCACCCCGTCCGCCGGTCCACGCAGCCGGAGGTGCCCATGAACGCGGAGGCCGCGAATCCCGCGAGCCCAGGCCCCCTGACGCCGACAGCCGTCGGCCCCGTCACACCCGCCGCGCCCCGCAGAAGGGCCCGCCCCCGCATCGACCTGCGGCGCCTCGGCCGGGCCGCCCTGCTCGGCCCCGCCACCCGCGACCGGCTGCCCGACGCCATCAGCCACGTCGTCGAGGCGCACCGCGCCCACCACCCCGACGCCGACCTCGAACCCCTGCGCCGCGCCTACGTCCTGGCCGAGTCCTCGCACCGCGGCCAGATGCGCAAGAGCGGCG
>DASTDN010000296.1:0-3581 GCA_035710365.1 Streptomyces sp.
CTCGCACCGTGTGCGGGCCGTGGCCGGAAGCAGATGCGGCGCAAGCACGCACAGGCACGCATCCTGGACGGGCCGCAGGAGGAGGAGTACGGTCTGGCAGACCGGACCCTCCCCGACCGCAGGGCTGCGCAGCGCGCACCCGGCGTGAGGTGAGCCGCCGGTACCAACTCCCAGCACCACCCCACGTCGTGGACCCGCCGGGCCGTAACGGCCCTCGCAGGCCGACGACACGTACCGGGCCCTGCGCACGGCGCAGGCGCTGATCGGCAAGGCGGTCGCCCCGCGCGACGCGCCGACACCGAACACCGGCGCGGTGAGACCGAGCCGCACGCCGCCGCCCCGACCCGCGCGCCGCAGGTGCCGGACGGGGAGCGACGAGGGCGCGTGTCCCCCCTCCGCCCCGGACCGGCAGGTGAGGCGACCCCGGATTCGGGGCCGTCGCCGCGGCGATGACGCGCGTCTGGACGGACGGCGAAACGGGCCGAACGGCGTACCCCCTGTCGGCGTAGGCGCATCCCCTTTTTCCGGCCCGGCGCAGTTGCGCGGCGCGCGGGGAGCGCGCGGCGGCAAGAAGTGTTCCGCCGCAGGTCACAGGCTCACCGCGGGCTGGACGACGCGCTCTGGCGGCCCCTGTGTCCACCCGAACAGGCGATTGGTGAGCAACGACACAATGGCCTACGCATGGGGATATTCACACTTCCGACGGTCAAGATCCCTCACTGACGACAAGCCCCCGCCACCGCGGCGGGGCGATCCGGGCGGACGCCGAGTCCTGCCGCCACCCGGGTGCCCGGTCGACAGGAGTGGATCGGCAGGAGTGGAGGACCCGAGCACGACGGGTCGCGGGAACGGACCGACAGCCGTTCCGCGCGGCCCTTGGGGTGAAGCCGCAACCGCGGCCGGGCTACTTCGCCAGCCCGAATCCGACAGGTCATCCTTCACAGGCGGCTGACGAAGGGTTGTGCATGTCTGCGCTCAATCACGTCCCGTCCTTCATGGCCCGGGCCGGTACGGCCTCGGTCCTCACCCTCACCGTCGTGGTCGGCACCCTCGTGATCCCCGGGGCCGCGTCCGAGGCGGCCGCCGCCACACTGGCCAAGAAGGCGCTGCGGATCGCCGCCGCCAAGAAGGGCTCCCCGTACCGGTGGGGCGCCACGGGCCCCCACCGGTTCGACTGCTCGGGGCTGACCCTGTACTCGTTCCGGAAGGCGGGAAAGCGGCTGCCCCGTACGGCCGCCCAGCAGTACAACCGGACCCGGCACATCTCCTCGGGCAACCGCACGGCCGGTGACCTGGTGTTCTTCCACTCCGGCGGTTCCGTCTACCACGTCGGCATCTACGCCGGCAAGAACAGGATCTGGCACGCGCCGAAGACCGGCGACGTAGTGCGTCTGCAGCGGATCTGGACCCGCAGCGTCTGGTACGGACGCGTGCGCTGACCTCGCGGGCGGCGGCGCCCGGGTGCCGCCGCCCCCCTTCCACGGCCTCGGACCCGACGACTCCTGCTCCCTGTCGCCCTACGGCTCCTGCCGTCCCGCCGCCACCGTCGCCGTGGCCGGGGCGGCGGGGCCGCTCCACGGCACTTCGATCCAGACCGTCTTGCCTCCCTCGCGGGTGGGCCTGACCCGCAGTCTGCCGCCGCACTCGGCGGCCAGCCAGCGGACGATCACCATGCCGCGGCCGTTGTCCTGCTGCACGGCCGCGGGCAGCCGCTTCGGGAAACGCGGATGGCTGTCCGTCACCCCGAGGCGCAGCAGGGCCCCGTCGAGGGTGATCTCCACCGTGAAGGTGGGTGACTGGCCGAAGGTGTGCTGTACCGCGTTGGTGGTGAGTTCCGAGACGACGAGTCTGACGGTTTCGGACAGTTCCGCGTCCGCAGGCAGTCCCCATTCCGCCAGAGTGTCCCCCACGAAGGAACGGGATGCGGACACCGAGGCGGGGTTGCTCGCCAAAGTGACGGATGCTTCCAGATGGACTGCCATGGCGATCTCGTCCCTTTCCCGCGGGACCATGATCCGACACGGAGCGGACGGTTGGAGTACGGTCCCGGACTGGTGCTTCTTCGCCAGACTGCCATCATCACCGCGGCAAGGGCGGCGATCCACCAACATCTGCATATATCTGTCGCTCGAAGCGGTGAACTCTGCGACGCGAGAACGTATTTGGGCGGCTCGTAAGGAGTAAGGAGAAGCCCATGCAGCACGGGCCCGCGGTGCGCCGCCGCAAACTGGGCGCCGAACTGCGCGCGCTGCGCACATCGGCGGGCCTCACCAGCGGGGAGGCGGCCGGTCTGGTGGGGTGGCACCAGTCGAAGGTGAGCCGGATCGAGACCGGCACGAGCGGCGCGAAACCCAACGACGTACGGCTGCTCCTCGACGCCTACGGGGTGGCCGACGACCGGTTGCGGGAGCTGCTGCTGGTCCTGGCGAGCGCCCACGACGCGGGCGGACGCAACCACTGGTGGCACGCCTACCGCGGCGAACTGCCCTCCACGTACCGGGACTTCATCAGCCTGGAGGCGCAGGCGAGCGCGATGCGCACCCTGGAGACGACGGTGGTGCCCGGCCTGCTGCAGACCCCGGAGTACGCCAGGGCGGTGACCGGGGCCGCGGTCGAGGGGCTGTCCGAGGAGCGGCTGGACGCGCTGGTGGAGGTGCGGCTGGCCCGGCAGGACGTGCTGCACCGCAGGCGCCCGCTGACGCTGAGCGCCGTACTGGACGAGGCCGTGCTGCGCCGGGAAGTGGGCGGGCCCGCGGTCATGTCACGGCAGTTGCGGAAGCTCACGGAGGCGGCGGAAATGCCTCACGTGCGGCTGCACGTACTGCCGTTCTCCGCCGGCGCGCACATGGGTGTCACGGGGCCTTTCGTCATTTTCTCCTTTGCACGTACGTCCGATCTGGACGTGGTTGTTCTCGACCATCTGACGAGTAGCCTCCATCTCGAACGGAAAGAAGACCTGGAGGCCTACACAGAGGCCTTCGACTCCCTGCTGAATCACGCTCTTCCGCCCGAGGAATCATTGGAATTCATCGCCGGTATGACCGGTGGCGCGTAAGGAGGCACCATGACCGCACTGCCTCGGAACGTCCCTTCGAGCAACGATCTGCACGACGTGCACTGGCTGCGCAGCAGTTACAGCACGGGAGCGAACAACTGCGTCGAGACGGCCCGTCCGCACTCCGGTACCCCCGCCGGAACGCTGGCCGTCCGTGACTCCAAGGACCCGGCCGGACCCGCGCTGCTCTTCTCCCCCGAGAGCTGGGCGGCGTTCACCGCCGTGTTCCGGTGATCCGCCGGACGGTCCGGCGCGACCGGACGGGCCGCCCCGGACGGCACACGGCCGAGCGCCCGTGGCTCAGGGCCGCGTCCCGCCGATGACCCGCACCGCCTGATCGAGCTGCTCCCCGGAGAGGTCCGCGCGGGCGGTCAGCCTGAGCCGCGAGACACCGTCGGGCACGGAAGGAGGACGGAAGCAGCCCACGGCCAGACCGGCCGCGCGGCACCGGGCCGCCCAGTCGACGGCCCCCTCCGGGGACGGCGCGCGCACCGAGACGACGGCGGCGTCCGGACGCACCGCCTCC
>DASTDN010000297.1:0-2443 GCA_035710365.1 Streptomyces sp.
CCAGGCAGGCGGTGAGGGTGAGCTGGACGGTCGCGGCGGGCGCGTGCAGGGAGCCGGTGACCTCGGGCAGCGCCGGGAGGTACATGTCCATCGCCAGGGGCGGGGTGGCGGTGAGGCCGCCGAGGGCGAGGGTGACGAGGAGGCCGGTCCGGCGGAGCGCGGGTGTCGCGTGGCCTGATTTCGGTATGACCGCTGTGGTGGTTCTGTCCGTTACCGGCGCCCCGCGCTCGGGCATGTGCCCTCCCTTTCCGTGTGATCCGCCACCTATGCTCTCAGCTCGAACGGACTGCTCGTGCGCCGCGGTGGCGGTTGCGGGGGAAGGGGACCGGCCGGTTCATGGCCGGTTCGCGGCGGCTGGGGGACCTGACGGCCGTGCCCCGGGGACTGCCCGGGGCACGGCCGTCACGGCGCGCGGGGCGGAAGCGGGCGGGCTCAGGCCGGTTCGAGTCCCGGCCGGCCCGCCTCGGTGACGAAGGACGCGACGGTGGAGACGGGGGCGCCCGGCCGGGTCACGTAGGGCACGGCCTTGAAGTCGGCGCGGGCCCGCTGCTCTCCGAGCGTGACGTTCACGTAGCCGCGGCGGCCGTTGTAGAACTTCAGGTGCGGGTTGGCCGCCATGTACGTGGCCCAGTTGCCGGGCCGGTCCGAGCCGTCCTTGCCGCTGGTGACCGACGTGGCGACGATCTCGGTGCCGCGGGTGCGGGAGTCCGGGTCGTCGAAGTCGTCCTTGATGTCGAAGGCGTACCCGACGTGCACGTCCCCGGTGAGGACCAGCAGGTTGTCGACGCCGGCCGCGTCGGCGCCGTCGAGGACGCGGCGGCGGGAGGCGCGGTAGCCGTCCCAGGCGTCCATGGACACCCGGGAGGGCGTGGCGAGGTCGAACTTCCGCTGGGAGAACACGACCTGCTGCGGTACGACGTTCCACAGCGCCCGCGAGTCGCGCCACCCGTCGAGCAGCCAGCGTTCCTGGGTCTCGCCGGTCATGGTGCGTGCCGGGTCGTCGACCTCGGGTCCGGGCACCTGGGAGCCGTCGAAGATCTGGTTGGTGCGGTACTGGCGGGTGTCGAGGACGTCGAACTGGGCGAGGTCGCCCCAGTGCAGGCGGCGGTAGAGCTGCATGTCGGGACCGCTCGGCCGCTGGGGCAGGCGCAGCGGCTGGTGTTCCCAGTAGGCGCGGTAGGCGGCGGCCCGGCGCAGCAGGAACTCCTCGGGCGGGACGTTGTTCTCGGGGGTGTCGTCGGCGTAGTTGTTCTCGGTCTCGTGGTCGTCCCAGGTGACGACGAAGGGGTGCGCGGCGTGCGCGGCCCGCAGATCGGGGTCGTTCTTGTAGAGGGCGTAGCGCAGCCGGTAGTCCTCCAGGGTGATCGTCTCGCGGTTGAAGTGCGCGGGCAGGGTCCGGTCGGTGTAGTTGCGGGCCCCGCCGACGGCGCTGACGGCGTACTCGTAGAGGTAGTCGCCGAGGTGGAGGACGACGTCGACGTCCTGGTCGGCGGCGAGATGGCCGTACGCCGTGAAGTAGCCGTCGTGGTAGGCCTGGCAGGACACGGCGGCGAAGGTGAGCGCGGTGACGGGGCTGCCGGGCCGGGGGGCGGTGCGGGTGCGGCCGGTCTCGCTGCGCCAGGCGCCGGCGCGGAAGCGGTAGTAGTAGACGCGGTCGGCGGGGAGGTGCTTCACCTCGACGTGGACGGCGTGCTGGAACTCGGGGTGTGCGGTGGCGGTGCCGCGTCTGGCGATTCTTCGGAACCGCTCGTCGTGGGCCAGTTCCCAGTGCACGGTGACGCGTTGGGCGGGCATGCCGCCGCCGGGCTGGTACGGGTCCGGGGCGAGCCGGGTCCACAGCAGTACGGAGCCGGGCAGCGGGTCGCCGGAGGCGACACCGAGGGTGAACGGGTCGTCGGTGATCCGCCGGGCGTCGAGTTCCGCGGCGCTCGCGGCGCCCGCGGCGGGCAGACCGACGGCGAAGGCGAGCGCGGCGGCGGCGCCGGTGCCGGTCAGGAAGCGGCGGCGGCCGATGTGCCGTGCGGCGGCGCGCAGTTCGGGTGCGTGCTGTGACGGACGGGCCTTCTGTGTCATGCGGTCCTCCCCTGTCGAATGGGTGCAGGGGGATTGGACTGGCCGGGGGCGGCCGCTGGCTAGCGTGAACACGGCGTTCATGTGTCGGCCGGGTGAGATCCGGACGGCGAAACTCCCCTGTTTCGGGGCCCCGCGGACATCCGGGGCCCCACGCGGATGCCCTGGACCCAGGGGTGTCGTGGCGCGGTGCCGGGCGCGAGACGGCGGCCGGACCTCTCAACAACGGCTCAATCACGCGCATGCGCGGTGCACGGGGGGCCGGTGCGGGGGCGCGGGGCGCCGCCGGAGCGCCGCGGGTTGCACCCAAGGGGGCGAAGGCAGGCATATCGTCGGGCCTTCACCATCACTACAAACGGAGTTTCACCATCCG
>DASTDN010000298.1:0-6283 GCA_035710365.1 Streptomyces sp.
GGCGCTGGCGCTCGCCGCCGGAGAGGCGGTAGCCGCGTTCGCCGACGATGGTGTCGAGGCCGTCCGGCAGGCCCTCGATGAGGGTGTCGAGGCGGGCGCGGCGCAGGACGTCCCAGAGCTCCTCGTCGGGGACCCCGGGACGGGCGAGCAGCAGGTTGGAGCGCACCGACTCGTGGAACAGGTGGCCGTCCTGGGTGACCATGCCGAGCGTCTGACGGATCGACTCGGCGCTCAGGTCGCGGACGTCGACGCCGCCTACGCGCACGGCGCCAGCGTCGACGTCGTACAGGCGCGGCAGGAGCTGGGCGATGGTGGACTTGCCGGCGCCGGAGGACCCGACGAGGGCGACGGTCCGGCCGGGTGCGGCGCGGAAGGAGACGCCGTGCAGCACCTCGGCGCCGCCCCGGGTGTCGAGGGCGGCGACCTCCTCCAGGGAGGCAAGCGAGACCTTGTCGGCGGACGGGTAGGCGAAGCGGACGTCCTCGAACTCGACGGCGACCGGGCCCCCGGGGACCCGCCCGGCGTCCGGGCGGTCGGCGATGAGCGGCTTCAGGTCGAGCACTTCGAAGACCCGCTCGAAGCTGACGAGGGCGCTCATCACCTCGACGCGGGCGCCGGCGAGCGAGGTGAGCGGCGCGTACAGGCGGGTCAGCAGCAGCGCGAGCGAGACGACCGCGCCCGGTTCGAGGTGGCCGCGCAGGGCGAAGAAGCCGCCGAGGCCGTAGACGAGCGCGAGGGCGAGGGCGGAGACCATGGTGAGGGCGGTGATGAACGCGGACTGGGCGGTGGCCGTGCGCACGCCGATGTCCCGGACGCGCCGGGCGCGTGCGGCGAACTCCTCCGACTCCTCCTCCGGGCGGCCGAACAGCTTCACGAGCGTGGCGCCCGGCGCGGAGAACCGCTCGGTCATCCTGGTGCCCATGGCCGCGTTCAGCGCGGCCGCCTCGCGCTGCATGGCGGCCATGCGGCGGCCCATGCGGCGGGCCGGGATCACGAACACCGGCAGCAGCACGAGCGCGAGGAGCGTGATCTGCCAGGACAGGGCGAGCATCACGGCCAGCGTCAGGAGCAGGGTGACGAGGTTGCTGACCACGCCCGACAGGGTGTTGCTGAAGGCGCGCTGGGCGCCGATGACGTCGTTGTTGAGCCGGGACACGAGCGCGCCCGTGCGGGTCCGGGTGAAGAAGGCGACCGGCATGCGCTGCACGTGGTCGAAGACGGCCGTGCGCAGATCGAGGATGAGTCCCTCCCCGAGGGTCGCCGACAGCCGCCGGGAGACGATCCCGAGTGCCGCCTCGGCGACGGCGATGAGGGCGATCAGCAGGGCCAGGCGGACGACGGTGCTCTCGGCGCCGTTCGAGACGATCGCGTCGACGACGCGGCCGGCCAGCACGGGTGTCGCCACCGCGAGCAGGGCCGTCACCATCCCGAGCAGCACGAACAGGGCGATGCGACGGCGGTGCGGGCGGGCGAACGCGCCGATGCGGCGCAGCGTCGCGCGGGCCAGGGGGCGGCGGTCCTGCGAGGCGTTGAGGACGCTGTGGAGCTGCATCCAGGCTGTGGTCTCCATGCTCATGGGGACGAACCTAGGACCTCAAGCTTCGTTGAGGTCAAGCGCCCCCGGCCCCAGCCCTCGGCACCCAGCCCCCAGCCCCCAGCCCCCGGCGTCCGGCGTCCGGCGTCCGGCGTCCGGGGCGACGGCGGTCCGCGGCCGTCCGGGACCGCCGCCCGGGCTGCTGGTCCGCGGGACGCCGTCCCCGTGCGGAGACCGGCTGCCGTCGCGGCGGGGGCGGGCCGCCCGGCGTGACAGCGGCGGCACGCGCACCCGGCGCCGTCGACGGTCCGGGGCCGGTGGGGCCGGCTTCCCCGCTCACCGCACCCCCACCCGCACCGGCCCCCCGCCCGGATCGACGCGGCGCGTCCAGCGGGCCGTCAGGCGCAGGGTGCGGTTCGGGAGGGCCGGGCCGAAGCGGGCTTCGTGCAGCGGGCGGCCGTCCTGGCTGACCGTCAGGAGGACCCGCGGCAGGGGGGCGGAGGTGCGCAGGACGTACGGGTGGCGGTCGCCCGGGGTGACGCGGTTCGGGGCGATCCAGCGCAGCGGTGGGTCGGCGAGGAGGGGGACTCCGGCCGGCCAGTCGGCGCGGGCCAGCCAGGCCCGTACGGCGCGGGCCGCGAGGGTGCCCTCGCGGGCCGCCGTGCCCGCGCGTTCCACGGCGTGCAGCACGTTGCCCGCGGCGAACACGCCGGGGCGTCCGGTGCGCAGGGAGCCGTCGACGGCGGGGCCCCGGGTGCCGGGGTCGAGGGCGACCTGGCCGCGCCGGGCGAGTTCGTTGTCGGGCAGGAAGTCGCCGGTGAAGACGACGGTGTCGCAGCGCAGGACGGTGGTGCGGCCGTCGTGGTGGCGTACGCGCACGCCGGTCGGGCGTCCGTGTCCGAGGATTTCGGTGACCGTGGTGCCGGTGAGGAGGGGGACGCCGAGGCGGAGCCGGGCGTCGGCGGCGCGGGCGGGTGCCGTCTGGGCGCGGGGCAGGTCGGTGACCATGGCGACGACGTGGGCGCCCGCGGCTCGTACCGTCGCGGCGGCGGCGTACGACACGTCCTCGGCGCCGACGATCACCGCGCGGGTGCCGACGGGACGGTGGTGGAGGTGCACGGTCCGCTGGAGTTCGCCGGTGGTGAGGACGCCGGCGGGGCGGGTGCCGGGGACGAGGCGGGCGGCGCGGGGGCGTTCGCGGGCGCCGGTGGCGAGCACGACGGCGCGGGCGGTGATCGTCTCGACGCCGTCGGGGCTGACCGTGTCGAGGGCGAGGGGGCCCGCCCAGCCGAGGGCGGTGACCCCGGTGCGGACGACCGCGCCGGAGCGCAGTGCCGTCTCGGTGAGCCCGCGGGCGTAGGCGGGGCCGGTCAGGGGGCGGGTCCAGGTCCCGAAGCCGCCGTGGGCGCAGTGCCGCGGCACCCCCCCGGCCTGCTGTTCCCGGTCGAGGACCTCGATGCGGCGGCCGTCGCGTCCGGCGGCCAGCGCGGCGGCGGCCGCGAGTCCGGCGGGTCCGGCGCCGACGACGAGTACGTCGACGTGGCGTTCTCCGGTGGTGGCGCGGTCCCGGCCGGTGTTCCTGCGCATGTCGCTCACCGCTCCGTCTCCTCCAGCAGGGCCTGTACGGTCGCGCCGCAGTAGAAGCCCTGGCAGCGGCCCGCGCGGGCGCGGGTGCGGCGGCGCAGGGCCTCGGGGGTGCGGGGCGGGATGGTACTGGCGAGGGCGTCGCGGATCTCGCCGCGGGAGACGCGTTCGCAGTGGCAGACGAGGCGTCCGTATTCGGGGTCGGCGGCGACGAGTTCGGGCCGCTGGTGGGGGCGGGGGAAGGCCTCGCCGAGGTTGGGCATGCGCACCGGGGCCAGGTGCCGGCCGGCGCCCGTGTCCAGGCCGGCGTCGGTGAGCAGGTCCATGACGTGCTCGGCGAGGGCGAGGGAGGCCGTGAGGCCGGTGGAGCGGATCCCGCCGACGGTGACGTATGTCTGCCCGGGGTGGGCGCGGACGCGGTAGTCGTCGTGTCCGGTGGCGGCGCGCAGCCCGGCGTAGACGGCGGTGACCTCCTCGTCGAGGAGGCCGGGCAGGATGCGGCGGCCCTGGGCGCGCAGCGCGGCGAGGCCCTCGGCGGTCGAGGCGGTGGCGGTCTTGTCGTCGAGGTCCTCGGCGGTGGGTCCGAGCAGGACGTTGCCGTACACGGTGGGGGCGACGAGGACGCCCTTGCCGAGGGCGGTGGGCACGGGCAGCAGGATGTGTCCGAGGAGGGGGCGGGCGAACGTGTCGAAGACGATGAGCTGGCCGCGGCGGGGGGTGACGGTGAAGTCGTCGTGGCCGAGGTGCCGGTCGAGGGTGTCGGCGTGCAGGCCCGCCGCGTTGACGAGCCAGCGGGCGCGCAGTTCGCCGCGGCCGGTGCCGAGGATGTGGGGGCCGCCGCGCCGGGTGACCTGGGTGACGCGCGCGTTCAGGTGCAGGTCGACGCCGTGCCGGACGGCCTGGGTGGCGTAGGCGAGGGTGGTCGTCCAGGGGCAGACGATGCTCTCGCCGGGCACGTGCAGGGCGCCGAGCGCGCCGGGTCCGAGGTGGGGTTCGCGGGTGTACAGCTCGTCGGGGCCGATGAGGCGGCACGCCCGGTAGCCGTTGGCCGCGGCCTTGCCGGCGAGGCGGGGCAGCGCGGCGAGCTGGTCGTCGTCCCAGGCGACGAGGAGGGCGCCGACGGGTTCGACGGGGATGCCGGTCTCGGCGGCGTACGCGGCGAGGAGGCGGGCGCCGTCGCGGACGAGGCGGGCCTCCAGGGAGCCGGGGACGGCGTCGAAACCGGTGTGCAGGATCGCGGTGTTGGCCTTGGAGGTGGCGTCGCCGACGTCGTCGCGTGCCTCGACCAGGGCCACGCGCAGCGCGGGGTGGCGGGCGAGGCGGCGGGCGATCGCGCAGCCGACGACGCCCGCGCCGACCACGGCCACGTCGTACGTGTCGAAGGGCAGGGGGCCCTCGGCGGTGACCGTCATGCGGGGGTCCGGGCGAGGAGGGCGGCGACCTCGGCGCGGAACCGGCCGCGGCGTTCGGCGGCCTCGTCGGCGGTGATGCGCGGTTCGTACACGGCGGAGGGTTCCCCGCCCGGCAGGGTCTCTTCGAGGGTGGCGGCGGGGTGGGCGCCGAGCCGGGCGAGGGCGCCCGCGCCCAGTGCCGTGGCGTCGGGCAGCGCGGAGACTTCCACGGGGCGTTGCAGCAGGTCGGCCTGGGTCTGCATGAGCAGCGCGGAGCGGGTGAGGCCGCCGTCGGCGCGCAGGGTGTGCAGGGGGGTGCCGAGGTCGGCCGCGGCGGCGTCGGCGAGTTCGGCGACCTGGGCGGCGAGGCCTTCGCACAGGGCGCGCACCAGGTGGCCGGGGCGGGTGTCGAGGCCGAGGCCGGTGAGGGAGCCGCGCAGGTCGCCGCGCCACCAGGGGGCGGCGAGTCCGGCGAGGGCGGGGACGAAGGTGACGCCGCCGCTGTCGGGGACGGCGTGGCCGACCGCGTCGAGGTCGGCGGCGTCGGTGAGGACGCCGAGGTCGGTGAGCCAGCGCACCGCGGAGGCGGCCGTGTAGACCTGTCCGTCGAGGCAGTAGCTGGTGTGTCCGGCGAGTCGCCAGGCCACGCAGCCGACCAGCCCGGCCGTGCTGCGCCGTGGGGTGTCGCCGGTGTGGGCGAGGAGGAACGCGCCCGTGCCGTAGGTGCACTTGGCGGCGCCGGCGGCGGTGACGCGCTGGGCGAGCAGGGCGGCCTGCTGGTCGACGACGAGGCCGGTCAGGTCGAGGGCGTCGCCGAAGGCGGTGGTGGTGCCGACGGGGCCGGCGGCGTCCACGACGTCGGGGAGGCGCTCGTCGGACAGGCCGTACAGGTCGAGGGCGCGCGAGGACCAGCGGGTGCGGTCGAGGTCGAGGAGCTGGGTGCGTCCGGCGGTCGAGGCGTCGGTGACGAAGGCTCCCGTCAGGCGGTGCACGAGCCAGGCGTCGGTGGTGGTGACGACTCCCTCGCGGGTGAGGTGGCGTCGGATCCAGGCCATTTTGGGCGCGGCGAAGTACGGGTCGAGGGGGAGCCCGGTGAGGTGCCGCAACTCCTCGGCGTGCGGGGCGAGTCCGTCGCACACGCTCTGGGCGCGGCGGTCCTGCCAGACGAGCGCGTCGGTGAGGGGGCGGCCGGTGCCGGGGTCCCAGGCGAGGACGGTCTCGCCCTGGTTGGCGAGGCCGAGCGCCGTGACGGGTTCGCCGGCCTCGGCGAGCGCGCGGCGGCCCGCGTCCACGACGGAGCGGTACAGCTCCTCGGGGTCGGCCTCGACGAGGCCGCCGGGCAGGTGGCGGGGCCGTACGGCGGCGAATCCCGAGCCGAGGACGCCGCGTTCGGGGCAGACCACGAGGGCCTTGGTGCCGGACGTGCCCTGGTCGACGGCGAGTACCGCGCCTGTCATCGTGCCTCTCCCGTCCGGCCGGCGATCACCGCGTCAGCCTGCCGCCGCCGCGCGCACCACGTCAAGCACGTCCCCCCAGGGGCCCTCCGAGGTGTCGGCAACCCGTGGATTCCGTGGAGGTCGGCAGGATGAGGTCAACGGACCGGTTCCGGGAGGATGCGCTCTATATAGTGACCGCCGACCGAACGTGCTCCTCGAACTGCGCCCAGAGGAGGGCTGTTGCTGCACCAGCCTGCCGCCTTGCCCGGTCCGCCCCCGGGAGCGGACGGGTCATGGCGAGGGACAGAGAAGGAGTACGTCCGGCCTACGATCCGGCC
>DASTDN010000299.1:0-14766 GCA_035710365.1 Streptomyces sp.
CGGCCGCAGTTGGGTCGTCGAGGACCACGGCAGCACCAACGGCACGTTCGTGCAGGGCCGGCGGGTCCAGCAGGTGGAGGTCGCCCCGGGCACGGTCCTGAACCTGGGCAACGCCACCGACGGCCCCCGCGTGACCCTCTCGGGTTCCGCGCAGGCCGCCGCGACGCCCCAGGCGGGGCACCACCAGCAGCCCCTTCACCAGCAGGCCCCCCAGCAGCCGTACGCGGCGCAGGGCGCGAACGCCGGCTGGGCCCAGCAGGCGCCGCCGCAGCAGGCGCCCCGGCCGGGGGCCCCGCAGCCCGACTGGCAGCAGCCGCAGCACCCCGGCGCGCACATCCCGCAGCAGCAGGCACCCGGTGGTGGCGCGGGGGCGCCGCCGGTCCACGGCGACCGCAGCCCGACCACGTTCCACCAGTTCGCCCTCGGCCGTGTGATGCGCATCGGCCGTGCCCTGGAGAACGACCTGGTCGTCTCCGACCTGCAGGTGTCGCGCAACCACGCCGAATTCCACGCGACGCCCGACGGCCGCCTGGAGATCCGCGACCTCGGCTCGCACAACGGCACGTACGTCAACGGCCAGCCGATCGCGAAGGGCGGGTCCCAGCTCCTCGGCCCGGCCGACATCGTCGGCGTCGGCCACTCCACGTTCCGGATCGTCGGCGACCGGCTGGAGGAGTTCGTCGACACCGGCGAGGTGTCGTTCTCCGCGCGCCACCTCACCGTCACGGTCGACGGCGGCAAGCAGATCCTCAAGGACGTCTCCTTCGGCGTCCCGGAGAAGTCCCTGATCGCGGTCATCGGCCCGTCCGGCTCCGGCAAGTCGACGCTGCTGAAGGCGCTCACCGGTTACCGCCCGGCCGACCAGGGCGAGGTCCTCTACGACAACCGGAACCTGTACAAGCAGTTCGCCGAGCTGCGCCAGCGCATCGGTCTGGTCCCGCAGGACGACATCCTGCACAAGGAGCTGACGGTCCGGAAGGCCCTCACCTACGCGGCCAAGCTGCGCTTCCCCGCGGACACCACGGCCGCCGAGCGCAACGCCCGGATCGGCGAGGTGCTGCGCGAGCTCAAGCTCGACATCCACAAGGACAAGAAGGTCACCTCCCTCTCCGGCGGCCAGCGCAAGCGTGTCTCGGTGGCCCTGGAGCTGCTCACCAAGCCGTCGCTGATCTTCCTGGACGAGCCGACGTCCGGCCTCGACCCGGGCATGGACCGTGACGTGATGCAGCTCCTGCGCGGCCTCGCCGACGACGGCCGTACGGTCCTCGTCGTCACGCACTCCGTCGCCGAGCTGGCGCTGTGCGACAAGCTGCTGGTGATGGCGCCCGGCGGTTCCGTGGCCTACTTCGGCCCGCCCGAGGAGGCGCTGAACTTCTTCGGCTACGAGACCTGGGCCGACGTCTTCTCCGCCTTCGAGAACTACCGCGACTACGACTGGGCGGGCCGCTGGAAGGGCTCGCAGCACTACCAGATGTATGCCGCCGAGATCGACGCCGTCGCCCCGCAGGCCGTGCAGGTGCCCGCGATGCAGGCCATGCGGCCGCCGAAGCCGCAGGGCTGGATGTCGCAGTTCGTGACACTGGTGCGCCGCTACGTCTCGGTGATCGCCTCCGACAAGGGCTTCCTGGCCCTGATGGTGATCCTGCCGGCGGTGCTCGGCGCGGTGAGCCTGCTCATCGACGCCGACAAGGGCCTGCTGCCCAACCCGGTGAACCCGCAGACCGGCCGGGCCATCCCCAACGGCACGGCCACCACCGTCCTGCTGATCCTCGCGGTCGGCGCCTGCTTCGCCGGAGCCGCCAACTCCGTCCGCGAGCTGATCAAGGAACGGGTCATCTACGAGCGGGAGCGCGCGACGGGCCTGTCCCGCTCGGCGTACCTGATGTCGAAGGTGTTCGTGCTCGGCCTGATCACCGTGCTGCAGGGCCTGATGGTCGGTGTCATCGGCTTCGCCAACCGGGAGATCCCCGAGGAGGGCCTCGTCCTCGGCGGGATGACGCTGCTCGAACTGTCCCTGCCGATCATGGCCCTCGGCTTCACCTCGATGATGTTCGGCCTGATCATCTCGTCGCTGGTGAAGACGGCCGAGAAGACCATGCCGCTGCTGGTGATGTTCGCGATCATCCAGGTCGTCTTCACGGGCTGCCTGTTCGCCCTGAACGGCGCCGTCGGCGTCAACCAGTTCTCGTACCTGATGCCCTCGCGCTGGGCGGTCGCCGCCGCGGGCACCACGCTGGACTTCAACCGCATCAGCCCGCCCGAGGAGGGGGCCGACACCGACCCGCTGTGGGACCACACCGTCGGCGCCTGGGGCCTGGACATGACCGCCCTGATCCTGCTCGGCGTGGTCTGCGGCTTCTTCGTGGCCCGCTTCCTGCGCCGCCACGAGCCCGAGGTCATGCGCAAGTAGGACCGCGGCAAGGGCCCGGCACGCCCCGAAGGGCGGCACCCGACGGAGGGTGCCGCCCTTCGGCATGCACGGGCAGAGGTCCGCGCCGACCTCAGTACGCGCTGTTGACGTTGTCGATCGAGCCGTAACGGTCGGCCGCGTAGTTGGCGGCGGCCGTGATGTTGGAGACCGGGTTCCAGATGTTCTTCGGGGTGCCGTCCACGTGGTACGTGTCGAAGGTCGGCGGGATCACCTGGAGCAGGCCCTTGGACGGAATGCCGTTCTGGGCGTTGATGTCCCAGAGGTTGATGGCCTTCGGGTTGCCCGAGGACTCGCGGATGATGTTCTTGTGCAGGCCGTGGTAGCTGCCCGGGATGCCCTTCTCCTTCATGATGTCGAGGGACTCACGGATCCAGCCGTCGAGGTTGTTCGCGTAGGTCTTCTTGGCGGGGGCGCGCTCCGCGGAACGGCTGGCGGCCTCCTTGGCCGCGCGCTCCTGCGCGGCCTTCTTCGCGGCGGCGTCGGCGGCGGCCTTCTTCTTGGCGGCAGCCTCGGCCGCCGCCTTCTGCTTCGCCTCGATGGCCTCGGCCTCGAGGTTCGCCTCGGCGAGCTGGTCGGTCACGCTGGTCTTCACGTCCGCGACGCGCTCGGCGCTGTACGTCACCGGAGCGGCGGACGCGGCCTCGGTCGTGGTCGTCGACGCGTTGCTCGGCACCGCCGAGAAGGCCAGGGCGGAGACGCCGAGGGTGGCGGCACCGGCGAGGGCGATCTTGTGCTTGCGGTCGAGGGTGCGGCTGGAACCACGGTTCAGGCTGATCTTGGGCATGGCGAATGGACCTCTTCGAATAGCGCGGAGGTCGCTCGTCGTCCGGCGGACAGTGGTGCTTCCCTGCACGAACGCCGCGGAGGAAACCGCGGCGCTGAGCGACGTGAGCCATTGTTAGCGGCCGCAAAAACTTGTGGCAAAGATGTGACGTACGAAGCTCCGTAGTGGATCACGAATGGGGGAAACCGTGCAGACCCGGACAGACCACCGCACTTATGTGGTCGCTCTGGAAGTGTTTATCTCCTATTCACCTTCGTACGTGACCTACGCCCTATGCCGGGGCTCACATCGCCGCTCTGGGGCTCTCACGCCCGGTCGCCCGTGCGCTCCTCTGCGTAAGCAAATTGCCTCCGCTCGGGTGGCAGGACGAGGTGGACGTCCCCGAACTCGTGCCACAGGTAGCGCCCGCGCAGGGCCTCCGCGTAGCCGCGCTCCACCGCGGCCCGCCCGGCGACCGCCTCCAGCATCAGCAGGTGCGAGGCCTCCGGCTCGTGCAGCCCGGTCAGCAGCCCGTCCACCGCCCGCACCCCGCGCTCCGGCGTCACCACCAGGCCGGTCCACCCCGACCGCGCCCGCACGAGACCGCCGGGACCGGCCGCCGACTCCACGGCCCGCACCGCCGTCGTCCCCACCGCGATCACCCGCCCGCCACCCGCGCGCACCGCGTTGACGAGCCGCGCCGACTCCTCCGGCACCGCGAAACGCTCCGGACACGGCGGCTCGTGCGCCTCCGCCGAGGCCACGCCGGCGTGCAGCGTCACCGGCGCGAACTGCACCCCCCGGCTCACCAGCTCCGCCACCAGCCGCGCCGTGAAGGGCCGCCCCGCACTCGGCATCTCGGCGCTGCCCCACCCGTCGGGCGACGGCAGCGCGAACACCGTCTGGTACGCCGACAGCGGCTGGTCCCGCTCCGTGTACGCGTACCGGACGGGCCGCCCGTACTCCCGCAGCATCCCGGCCACGCCCGGCCCCGACGCCCGCGCCCACCACAACCGCCCGCTCCCGGCGGCCACCGGCTCCACGAGCACCAGCCGCACCCCGCCGGGCAGCCGCACGCGCGCACCCGCGGCCCGGCCCCCGCCCCCACTGCCCGCGCGCACGCGCGTGGAGCCCTGTTTCCCCGCACGCGCGCGTGCGGGGGCGGTGCCCTCGGCCACGTCGCGGTCCCACTCACGCGTGGTGCCCCGGCCGTCGGGCTCCCGCAGCTCGACCGCCCACCGCCCGTCGTCCCCCGGCGTGGAGAAGTGCACCACCACGCGCCTGTGCCCGATCCACCCGTCGACCGCCGCCGCCATCGTGGCCGAGGTGTTGACGACGAGCAGATCACCGGCCCGCAGCAGCCGCGGCAGCTCGGTGAAGGCATGGTGCGCCACCTCGGTCCCGCGCGACACCAGCAACCGCACCGCGTCCCGGTCCAGGCCCGCGCCCCGCTGTTCCGCCGGCACCCGCGCCGACAGCGCGCCGGGCACCCGCCACGCGCGTGCGGGGCTCCCCGCGGCCCGCGTCACCGCCGTCCCCCCAGCAGCGCCGGGGCGGTGTACCGGCCGCTGGCCGGCCGCTCGTCCAGCAGCCGCAGAAAAGCGGGCGCCACTTCGGCCGGGTCGGCCCGCGGCCCGTCGTCGTCCGGCACGGCCGCCGTGTACAGGTCCGTCGCCATGTCCCCGGGGTCCACCGCCCACACCCGCAGCTCCGGCTCCTCCACCGCGAGCACGGCCGCCAGCCGCTCCAGTGCCGCCTTCGACGCCCCGTAACCGCCCCACGTCGCGTACGCCCCGGTCGCCGCGTCCGAACCGACCGCGATCACCGCGCCCGTCCGCGACGCCCGCAGCAGCGGCAACGCCTCCTGCACCAGGCCCAGCGCCGCCACCGCGTTCACCTCCAGGGCCCGCCGCAGCCCGTCGAGCGGCAGCCGCGCCAGCTCCACCAGCGGCTCGGCGCCCAGCGCACTCGCGTTGTGCACCAGCAGGTCCACCCCGCCCAGCCGCCGCGCCGCCGCCACCGCCTCCGCACGGTGCCCGGCGTCCGCCACGTCCCCCGGCAGCGCCGTCACCCGCGTGCCGTACGCCGACACCGCCCCGGCCGCCTCCGCCAGCGGCACCGCGTCCCGCGCGTCGAGCACCAGGTCCCAGCCCCGCCCGGCCAGCGCCTCCGCGAGCGCCAGCCCCAGCCCTTTCGAAGCCCCCGTGATGATCGCCACCGGCATGACATCCGTCCTCTCGTCGTCGGCACGCCCGGTCCCGGGCGTGCCGCCAACCTACGAACGCCCCCATCCCCGCCACCTCGGCCACCGGACCCCACCCCCGAGGTCCCTTCGCCCTACGCCACCCACCCCGTCCCCGGGCCGTACGCCCACCCCCGGCCCTACGCCCACGGCCCCGTACGGCACTCCCGCGGACCTAGGACCACCGCCCCGCCGACGGCCACCGCGCGGCCGATCCGCCCGTCGGTGCCCGCCGGTACCGTGAGGGCATGAGCCACGGCCCCCGGTCCGGCCTCGCGGCGGTGAGTTCCGCGCTGCTGGCCATGAGCAGACACCTGGAGGTGCGCGACGTCCTGAAGACGATCGTCGCCTCGGCCCGCGAGCTGCTCGACGCGCAGTACGCCGCGCTGGGCGTCCCCGACGACCACGGCGGCTTCGCCCAGTTCGTCGTCGACGGGGTCAGCGACGAGCAGTGGAAGGCCATCGGCCCCCTCCCGCGCCAGCACGGCATCCTCGCCGCGATGCTCCACGAAGCCCGCCCCGAGCGCCTCACCGACGTCCGGGAAGACCCCCGCTTCGAGGGCTGGCCCGCCGCCCACCCCGAGCTCGCCGACTTCCTCGGCCTGCCCGTCCGCGACGGCGACGAGGTCCTCGGCGCCCTCTTCCTGGCCAACAGGACCCGCCCGGACCACCGAGGCGGCCGCGGCTTCACCGAGGAGGACGAGGAACTGCTCGGCATCCTCGCCCAGCACGCCGCGATAGCCCTCACCAACGCCCGCCTCTACGAACGCAGCCGCGAGCTGACCATCGCCGAGGAACGCTCCCGCCTCGCCCACGAACTGCACGACGCCGTCAGCCAGAAACTGTTCTCGCTGCGCCTGACCGCCCAGGCCGCCACCGCGCTCGTCGACCGCGACCCCGCGCGCGCCAAGGGCGAGCTGCAGCAGGTGACCGCGCTCGCCGCGGAAGCCGCCGACGAACTGCGCGCCGCCGTCGTGGAACTGCGCCCCGCGGCCCTCGACGACGACGGCCTCGTCGCCACCCTCCGCACCCAGACCCAGGTCCTCGACCGCGCCCACACCGCGCGCGTCACCTTCACCAGCCACGGCGTACGGGCCCTCCCCGCGTCCCAGGAGGAAGCCGTCCTCCGCGTCGCCCAGGAGGCCCTGCACAACGCCCTGCGGCACTCCGGCGCCGACCACGTCGACGTCACCCTCGACCGGCGCGGCGGCGGTGCCGTCCTGCGGGTCTCGGACGACGGCAGCGGCTTCGACCCCCGAGCGGTGGACCGCGCCGGACGCCACCTCGGCCTCGTCTCCATGCGCGACCGGGCCGGCGGCGTCGGCGGCCGGCTCACCGTGGAATCCGTGCCCGGCAAGGGCACCACGATCGAGATGGAGGTCCCCGGTGGCTGAGCCGATCAAGGTGCTCCTCGTCGACGACCACCAGGTGGTCCGCCGGGGCCTGCGCACCTTCCTCGAAGTGCAGGACGACATCGAGGTCGTGGGCGAGGCCGCAGACGGCGCCGAAGGAGTCGCCCGCGCCGGGGAACTGAGCCCCGACATCATCCTCATGGACGTCAGGATGCCGGTCATGGACGGCGTCGACGCGCTGCGCCGCCTCCACGACCTCGGCAACCCCGCACGCGTGCTGATCGTCACCAGCTTCACCGAACAGCGCACCGTGGTCCCCGCCCTGCGCGCGGGCGCCGCGGGATACGTCTACAAGGACGTCGACCCGGACGCCCTGGCCGCCGCGATCCGCTCCGTGCACGCGGGCCACATCCTGCTCCAGCCCGAGGTCGCCGGAGCCCTGCTGTCCCCGGAGGAGACCGGCCCGGGCCAGGGCAGGGGCGGATCCCTCACCGAACGGGAGCGCGAGGTGCTCGGCCTGATCGCGGACGGCCGCTCCAACCGCGAGATCGCCCGCGCACTCGTCCTCTCCGAGAAGACGGTGAAGACCCACGTCTCGAACATCCTGATGAAACTCGACCTGGCGGACCGCACCCAGGCCGCCCTGTGGGCCGTACGCCACAACCTGCCCGGCTGACCCCGGGCCCGGGGAAAATTCCCCCGCGGTCCGAGATTCATACTGTCGTGGGAATGTCCCCCACGTGGCGCACCCTCCGTGCGCCACGGCCGTTCTCCAGTGCGTGCCGCGGCGACTGCCGCGGTGATCGCAAGGAGGACGAAGAAGTGAAGAACCTCAAGAAGGCCATGGCTGTGACGATGGTGGCGGGCGGCCTGATCGCGGCCGGCACCGGCATGGCCTCCGCCACCGGCGGCGTGCACGTCGCGGGCCAGGCCGTCGCGTCCCCGAGCATCGCCTCGGGCAACGTGGTCCAGGCCCCGGTCCACGTCCCGGTCAACGTCTCGGGCAACTCGGTCAGCGTCATCGGAGCGCTCAACCCGGCCTTCGGCAACACCAGCGTGAACAACTGACGCACGGCTGACTCGCGACGGGGTGCCGACAGTGCATCTCGCGGTCGCCCGCGCCGCCCCATACGGCACGGGTCACCGCGAGCGGCACCCCGTCGACGCCGGCCGGACACCCGGCCCGGCCACCGGCACCATTCTCCCCCACACCCCGCGACGGCCCCCGCCGGGCGCGGCGATTCAGCGCACCCCGCGCTCCCGCTCCTCCACAACGGAGTTGTACGCCGCGACCTGAGCCCGCCGAGCCGTCCGCTCCACCGGCCTGAGCGCCTCGGCCCGCGCCCCGATCTCCGAGGCGCTCACCGCCCCGCCGTGCCCGTTCTCGTACGCCACGGAGATCAGCAGCCCCACCCGCTGCGCCAGCTCAAGCACCCGGGCCGCCCGCGCCGGGTACCCCGGGGCCAGCACCTCCCGCCCCTTCCCGGCCCGCGCCCGGTACGCCTCGACCGCCGCCCGGGCCACCGGCCCCGACCCGGCCACGTCCAGCCGCGACAACACCTCGGTCGCCTCCCGCAGCGCCTCCGCCAGCTCCCGCTCCGCCTCCCCGAGAGACGGCACATCGGCGGGCGGCGCCTCCCGCACCGGCAGGCAGTGCCACACCACCTCGGCATGCACATCACCCTCGGGCCCCGCCTCGTACACCTCGGGCACCAGGCCGAACGCCGCGCCGTGACACACCACGGCCTCCTCCGCCTCCAGCGCACGCGCGTTGAACTCCGGCGGGCCGCTCAGCCCCAGCGGATGCCCCGGCGCGGGCAGCGCCACCCGCAGCGCACTCGCCCCGAGCGCCCGCAGCCGGCCCAGCGCGAGCGTCAGCCCCACCGGGGCGGACTCACCCGGCAGTCCCCCCACCCGGTGCACGGCGTCCTCGCCGACAATCGCGTGCACAGCGTCATCAGGGGAGACGAGTCCGGCCAACAGGGCGTTTCCCCACGAGGCCAGCCGTCCGGAGCGCGGTTCCGAGAGCATGCCCCCCACCCTAAGGACCGGACCGATGGAATGAACGCGCCGACCGGTGGCGTAGATTTCCAGGAGGACTGCGCCCACGGGCGCGGCGGACCGAGCCACAGCCGACCGCGACAGCCGAGACCGGCCACACTGCAAGGGGAGACAACGCGCTCATGAGCGATGTTCTGGAGCTTCAGGACGTATCCGTGGTCCGTGAGGGCCGGGCTCTGGTGGACCAGGTCTCCTGGTCGGTGAAGGAGGGCGAACGCTGGGTCATCCTCGGCCCCAACGGCGCCGGCAAGACCACCCTCCTCAACGTCGCCTCCAGCTACCTCTACCCCAGCAAGGGCACCGCCACCATCCTCGGCGAGACCCTCGGCACCCCCGGCACCGACGTCTTCGAACTGCGCCCCCGCATCGGCATCGCCGGCATCGCGCTGGCCGACAAGCTCCCCAAGCGCCAGACCGTCCTGCAGACCGTGCTCACCGCCGCGTACGGCATGACCGCACACTGGCAGGAGGACTACGAGGAGATCGACGAGCAGCGCGCCCGCGCCTTCCTCGACCGCCTCGGCATGTCGGAGTTCCTGGACCGCAGGTTCGGCACCCTCTCCGAGGGAGAGCGCAAGCGCACCCTCATCGCCCGCGCCCTGATGACCGACCCCGAGCTGCTCCTCCTCGACGAGCCCGCCGCCGGTCTGGACCTCGGCGGACGCGAGGACCTCGTACGCCGTCTCGGCCGCCTCGCCCGCGACCCCATCGCCCCCTCCATGCTCATGGTGACCCACCACGTCGAGGAGATCGCCCCCGGCTTCACCCACGTTCTGATGATCCGCCAGGGCAAGGTCCTCGCCGCCGGACCGCTCGAACTCGAACTGACCTCCCGCAACCTCTCCCGCTGCTTCGGCCTGCCCCTCGTCGTGGAACAGGTGGGCGACCGCTGGACCGCGCAGGGCCTCCCGCTGTCCTGAAGCCCCGAAAAGCCCCCCGTGTACGCGCCTTGAACCGATCGGCGCCCTGTCGGTGACCGGGTTTCCGGTCCTACCATGACCAGGTGGACATTGACGCGTGGGTGTGGTGGCTGGCCGGAGCGGCGGCGCTCGGCATCGGGCTGGTGGTCACCGCCATGCCCGAACTCGGCATGCTCGCGGTGGGAGCCGTCGCCGCGGCGATCGTCACGGGCCTCTTCGGCGGCGGGGCCGTCGCCCAGGTCGTGACCTTCGTCGTCGTGTCGACCGCCCTCATCGCCGTGGTCCGGCCGATCGCGAACCGCCACCGCTCCCAACGCCCCCGGTTCACCAGCGGCGTGGAAGCCCTCAAGGGCAGAACAGCCGTCGTGGTGGAACGCGTCGACGCGCACGGCGGGCGCATCAAACTCGCCGGGGAGATCTGGTCGGCCCGCGCCCTCGACACCGGGAACGCCTACGAAGCCGGACAGGAAGTGGATGTCGTGGACATCGAAGGGGCCACGGCGATCATCATGTGACCTCGCACGCCGCAGACTGCACCGAACGTCCCACGTGACACACGACGGTCTGTCAGACTCGACGAGCAAGATCTTCAACAGCCGCAGGGTCTTCGGATCCTCCACGAGCGCCAAGGCGGAGAAGGGTACGGGGAGCGTCGATGGCACCGGTCATCATCGTCCTGATCATTCTGGTGGTGTTGGTCTTCATCGCCCTGATCAAGACGATCCAGGTCATCCCACAGGCAAGCGCCGCCATCGTGGAGCGCTTCGGCCGCTACACCCGCACACTCAACGCGGGCCTCAACATCGTCGTCCCGTTCATCGACACCATCCGCAACCGCATCGACCTGCGTGAACAGGTCGTGCCCTTCCCGCCCCAGCCGGTGATCACCCAGGACAACCTGGTCGTCAACATCGACACCGTCATCTACTACCAGGTCACCGACGCCCGCGCCGCCACCTACGAGGTCGCCAGCTACATCCAGGCCATCGAGCAGCTCACCGTCACCACGCTGCGCAACATCATCGGCGGCATGGACCTGGAGCGGACCCTGACCTCCCGCGAGGAGATCAACGCGGCCCTGCGCGGTGTCCTCGACGAGGCCACCGGCAAGTGGGGCATCCGCGTCAACCGCGTCGAGCTCAAGGCCATCGAGCCGCCCACCTCCATCCAGGACTCGATGGAGAAGCAGATGCGCGCCGACCGCGACAAGCGCGCCGCGATCCTCCAGGCCGAAGGCGTGCGGCAGTCCGAGATCCTGCGCGCCGAGGGCGAGAAGCAGTCCCAGATCCTGCGCGCCGAGGGTGAGGCCAAGGCCGCCGCCCTGCGCGCCGAGGGCGAGGCCCAGGCCGTCCGTACGGTCTTCGAGGCCATCCACGCCGGCGACCCCGACCAGAAGCTCCTCTCCTACCAGTACCTCCAGATGCTCCCGAAGATCGCCGAAGGCGACGCCAACAAGCTCTGGATCGTTCCCAGCGAGATCGGCGACGCCCTCAAGGGCCTGTCCGGCGCCATGGGCAACTTCGGCGGCCTGGGCGGCGGTTCGGGCAACGGCGGCGGCGCCGCCGTCCCGTCCCAGGAACGCCGCGAGAAGCCCCCCATCGACTGACACCGGCACCCCGCGCGCCGAAAGGGGCGCACCTCCCGTGGAGGTGCGCCCCTTTCGTGCGCCGTGGTCCGGACTACGCGGCCGACTGGGCCAGCCACTCGGGCAGCGCGTCGTAGTCGTCCCTGGCCAGCGCCAGCAGCATCGCGTCGGCGGGGGTCGGCTCGAACGGCACCCGCAGCAGCGGCATGCCCGCCTCCTCCGGTGTCCGGTTCGCCTTGCGGTGGTTGTCCTCCGCGCACGAGGCCACCGTGTTCAGCCAGGCGTCCTGCCCACCCTGCGACCGCGGCACCACGTGGTCCACGGTCGTCGCCCGCCGGCCGCAGTACGCGCATCTGTGCCGGTCCCGCACCAGAACACCCCGCCTCGACCACGGGGCTCGTCTTCGGAACGGCACCCGTACGTACTGGCAGAGCCGTATGACCCGGGGCGCCGGTATGTCGACCGCGGCTCCCCGCATCCGCAGTTCGGGGTGGGCCTGCTCGACGACGGCCTTGTCCTGGAGCACCAGAACGACGGCTCGATTCAGCGTCACCGTCGACAGCGGCTCGAAGCTCGCGTTGAGTACCAGCGTGTCCCGCATACCAGCCCACCTCCCGTGTGCACCGGCCCACCCCCTGGCGGGCTGGGATCAACTCTGGCCGGGCACGCCGGGATGGACAACGCAATATCCGATGCCCGGCGAGGAGACCCCCGCAGTCCTCGGCAACAAGAAAATGCCCGCCCCTGATCACTTCCAAGACCAGGGGCGGGCAAACGTTCCGTGAACGTCCGGAATGGCTCAGCCTTCGGCGGGCACTTCGTACTCACCGATCAGTTGCGCCCGCGCGAGCGCGTGGAACCGCAGGTTGAAGCCCACGACGGCAGGCGTCGCGTCCGCGTCGGGGCCGAGCTCCTCCCGGTCCACGGCGTACACCGTGAACACGTACCGGTGCGGGCCGTCCCCGGGAGGCGGCGCGGCACCACCGAAGTCCCTCGTCCCGTAGTCGTTGCGCACCCGCACGGCGCCCTCCGGCAGGCCCTCGAACGTGCCGCTGCCCGCGCCCGCCGGCAACTCCGTCACGGAGGCCGGGATGTCGAACACGACCCAGTGCCAGAACCCGCTCCCCGTCGGGGCGTCCGGGTCGTAGCAGGTCACGGCGAAGCTCTTGGTCCCGGACGGGAAGCCCTCCCACCGCAGGTGCGGCGAGGTGTTGCCGGCCGCGTGGACCTGAGCGTCCTTGAGGGTCGCGCCCTCCGCGACGTCCTCGCTCGTCACCGTGAACGACGGAACGGGCGGATGGAAGTCGTGGGGAAGCGGCCGCCTCTTGAGCTCGGTCAACTCGGTACCTCCTGATCGGTTCGTCCAGTGGGTCCCGAGCCTAGAACCAGTTGCGCTTGCTGCCGACCTCCGACAGCCACTGGTTGAGGTATGCCGCCCAGTCGGTCCCCTGGTAGTCGTTCAGACCGACCTGGAAGGAGCGGAACGTGTCGCTGCCCTCGCCGAACAGACCCGGCTTCTTGTCCATCTCCAGGACGACGTCCATCGCGCTCTGGTCGGCGACGAAGCTCAGCTCGACCTGGTTCAGCCCGCGGTACTGCTGCGGGGGGAAGAACTCGATCTCCTGGTAGAACGGCAGCTGCTGCCGCGTACCGCGGATGTGCCCGCGCTCCATGTCCGCGTTCTTGAAGCGGAAGCCGAGCTGGATGAACGCGTCCAGGATCGCCTTCTGCGCCGGCAGCGGGTGCACGCTGATCGCGTCGAGGTCGCCGGAGTCGACGGCACGGGCGATCTCCAGTTCCGTGGTCACCCCGATGTTCATCCCGCGCAGCGCCTGGCCGTCGATCATCGTGATCGGCGTCTCCCACGGGATCTCCAGGCCGAACGGCACCGCGTGCACGGCGTTCGCCTGCAGCTCGAAGGCCCCGCCGAGCCGCTGCTTGGTGAACTCGATGTTCTGCTTGTACTCCTCGTCGCCGCTCTCCACCTCGACCTTGGCCTGCAGGCCGACGGACAGACCCTCGATCTGCTGGTTCACGGACCCGCCCTGGATCCGCACCTCACCCTGGACGACGCCACCGGGGACGACGTTGACCTCGTTCAGTACGGTCTCGACGGAAGCGCCGCCGGCCCCCAGGCTCGCGAGCAGCTTCTTGAACGCCATGACTTTCCCCTTCCGGACGGGCCCCACGGCCCGGTACGTGTTCCATGAACCGAGATCCTCTGATCCCTACAAACGCGATCCGGCGGCGCCCGGTTCCGTCCCCACCCCGGTGAGACCGGAGCCCGCAGGCCGCCCCATGACCCCGGTCCGCCTCCAGTACCCTCGGAGAGCATGATCGCGACCACCGACCGTACGCCCCTTTCCCGGGAGTTCTTCGACCGCCCCGTCCTCAAGGTGGCCCCCGATCTCCTCGGCCGCGTCCTGGTACGCAGCACCCCGGACGGTCCCGTCGCGGTTCGCCTCACAGAGGTCGAGGCCTACGACGGCCCGAACGACCCCGGGTCACACGCCTACCGGGGCCGCACCCCCCGCAACGACGTCATGTTCGGCCCGCCCGGCCATGTCTACGTCTACTTCACCTACGGCATGTGGCACTGCATGAACCTGGTGTGCGGACCGGAGGGCAGGGCGAGTGCCGTCCTGCTCCGCGCGGGCGAGATCATCGAGGGCGTCGAGTGGGCCCGCAAACGTCGACTCTCGGCCCGCAATGACAAGGAACTCGCCAAAGGGCCGGCCCGTCTGGCCACGGCCCTGAACGTCGACCGCGCCCTCGACGGCACGGACGCCTGCACGACCGGGGACACCCCGCTGCGCATCCTGACCGGCACACCCGTGCCTTCCGACCAGGTGCGCCACGGTCCGCGCACCGGCGTGGCAGGTGATGGCGGCAACGGCGACATCCACCCCTGGCGCTACTGGATCGCCGACGACCCGACCGTGAGCCCCTACCGGGCTCACGTGCCGAGGCGCCGTCGAAGTTGACCCGTGCCCACGAGATGCGTAATGTAGTCCGAGCCGCTGAACCGGGTACGGCAATCGCCTGCAGCCGGAGCGGCCAACCCACTACTGACGATCACCCCCAGGCGGGGTCGAATTTGGCGTGTCCGCATGCCCGAATTCGAAGTCCCGCAGACTCGATTATGAGTTCAGCGGAGGATCGGTTAACGTAGTGAATGTCGAAAGGCCGACAAGCGAAAGCGAGAAGGCCGAACGACTTCCCGCCGACAGGGAATCGGATCCAGAAAAGGATCTGATAGAGTCGGAAACGCAAGACCGAAGGGAAAGCGCCCGGAGGAAAGCCCGAGAGGGTGAGTACAAAGGAAGCCTCCGTTCCTTGAGAACTCAACAGCGTGCCAAAAGTCAACGCCAGATATGTTGATACCCCGTCTGTCGGAACGTGTTCCGATGGT
>DASTDN010000300.1:0-2366 GCA_035710365.1 Streptomyces sp.
GGGCGTCTGCGTCGGCATGCAGATCCTCTTCGCGCGCGGCGTCGAGCACGGCGTCGAGGCCGAGGGCCTCGGCGAGTGGCCCGGCTCGGTCGAGCCGCTGCAGGCCGATGTCGTGCCCCACATGGGCTGGAACACCGTGGACGCACCCGTCGGCTCCGAGCTCTTCGCGGGCCTCGACACAGACGCCCGGTTCTACTTCGTGCACTCCTACGCCGTGCACGACTGGACCCTGGAGACCCACAACCCGCACCTCGCCGCACCCAGGGTCACCTGGGCGACGCACGGCAAGCCCTTCGTGGCGGCCGTGGAGAACGGCGCCCTGTGGGCGACCCAGTTCCACCCCGAGAAGTCCGGCGACGCCGGTGCCCAGCTCCTCACCAACTGGATCGGAACCCTGTAGAGACATGGCCACGCTCGAACTCCTCCCCGCTGTCGACGTCCGTGACGGCCAGGCCGTACGCCTCGTGCACGGCGAGTCAGGCACCGAGACCTCCTACGGCTCCCCGCTGGACGCCGCCCTCGCCTGGCAGCGCTCCGGCGCCGAGTGGCTGCACCTCGTCGACCTCGACGCCGCCTTCGGCACCGGGCACAACCGCGAGCTGATCGCCGAGGTCGCCGGTGCCATGGACATCAAGGTCGAGCTGTCCGGCGGCATCCGCGACGACGACACCCTCGCCGCGGCCCTCGCCACCGGCTGCACCCGCGTCAACCTCGGCACGGCCGCCCTGGAGAACCCCGGGTGGGTCGCCGGGATCATCGCCGAACACGGCGACAGGATCGCCGTCGGCCTCGACGTCCGCGGCACGACGCTGCGCGGCCGGGGCTGGACCCGCGACGGCGGAGACCTCTACGAGACGCTGGGGCGCCTCGACACGGAGGGCTGCGCGCGGTACGTGGTCACGGACATCGCCAAGGACGGCACCCTCCAGGGCCCCAACCTGGAACTGCTGAAGAACGTCTGCGCGGCCACCGACCGCCCCGTCGTCGCCTCCGGGGGCGTCTCCTCCCTGGACGACCTGCGCGCGATCTCCGCCCTCGTCCCGCTCGGCGTCGAGGGCGCCATCGTCGGCAAGGCCCTGTACGCCGAGGCGTTCACCCTGGAAGAGGCCCTGAAGGCGGTGTCCGAGTGAGCGACGTACGCCGCCTCTCGTCCGGCGGGCACTGGGAGGAGGCCTTCGGCTACTCCCGCGCCGTGGAGCTGCCCACCGGCCTGGTGCTGGTCTCCGGCTGCACGTCCGTCGTGGACGGCCAGATCGTCGCGGGCGGCCCGCACGAGCAGACCGTCAACGCCTTCGGCGTCGCGTTCTCGGCGCTGGAGCAGCTCGGCCTCGGCCGCGAGGACGTCGTCCGCACCCGCATGTACCTCACCCACGCCCGGGACGTGGACGAGGTGGGCCGCGCCCACAAGGAGCTGTTCGGCACGATCCGGCCCGCCGCCTCCATGATCATCGTGTCCGGTTTCGTGGACCCCGGCCTGGTCGTGGAGGTCGAGGTCGAGGCGTTCCGCGCGGGCACGGGACACGGAGCATCCGCATGACGCTGGCCGTACGAGTCATCCCCTGCCTGGACGTGGACGCCGGCCGGGTCGTCAAGGGCGTCAACTTCCAGAACCTGCGCGACGCGGGCGACCCCGTCGAGATGGCCAGGGTGTACGACGCCGAGGGCGCCGACGAGCTGACCTTCCTCGACATCACCGCCTCCTCCGGCGACCGCGAGACCACCTACGACGTGGTGCGGCGCACCGCCGAGCAGGTGTTCATCCCGCTGACGGTGGGCGGCGGCGTCCGTACCGCCGAGGACGTGGACCGGCTGCTGCGCGCGGGAGCCGACAAGGTGGGCGTCAACACGGCCGCGATCGCCCGCCCCGACCTGGTCCGCGAGATCGCCGAACGCTTCGGCCGGCAGGTGCTCGTCCTGTCGGTGGACGCGCGGCGCACCGGGTCCGGCTCCTTCGAGGTGACGACGCACGGCGGGCGCAGGGGCACCGGCATCGACGCCGTGGAGTGGGCGCACCGGGCCGCCGAGCTGGGCGCGGGCGAGATCCTGCTCAACTCGATGGACGCGGACGGCACCAGGGACGGCTACGACGTGGAGATGATCTCGGCCGTGCGCAAGCACGTGAGCGTCCCGGTGATCGCCTCCGGGGGCGCCGGCGGCCTCGGCGACTTCGCCCCGGCCGTCGAGGCGGGTGCCGACGCGGTCCTCGCCGCCTCGGTGTTCCACTTCGGCGACCTGCGGATCGGCGACGTGAAGCGGGCGCTGCGCGAGGCGGGCCGGCCGGTCAGGTAACGCACCCGGTCCCGGGCGGGCCCCGGTCGCCGGCTGCGGCGGCCGGGGCCCGCCCGCGCCGGGGCCCCGGAAAAAGT
>DASTDN010000301.1:0-4464 GCA_035710365.1 Streptomyces sp.
TGCCCGCGCCGACTTCGAGGACCAGCGGGAGGGTGCGGCTTCCCCGGGCGGTGCGCCGACGGGCGCGGCAGCCGGCGGACGCGGGTGCGGCGGCGCGGCGGGTGTGCGTGTGCGCGTACGGCTCCGCACGGGCGCGTGCACGACGACTGCGCGCGTGCGTGGCCGGGGCCGCGCCGCGTGCGTACGGCTGTGCACGGTGCGTACGGCGCCGGATCACGTGAACGGCGCGCATCGCGTCCGCGGCGCCCGTGCGGCGCCGCGGGTGTGTCGGGCGTCCGCCGTCAGCGGACGCGCTGTCCCGGGCCGGTCAGGGCACCGGGGCCGCGACGCATCCGGATGGAGTGCGTGCATCCCCGGCCGTGACCGGCGAAGAAGATCGCTTGGATTCCCACGCGGGGCACGCTAGGCGGCGGGCCGGAAACCCGGCAACCGGTTTTCCGGCCCGCCCCTGCCGCCCTGCCCGCCGCGGCGGATCGCGTGTCTCAGCGCTGGTAGCGGGCGAGCACCAGATTCCCGTCCCTCTCCAGTCGCTGCCGCAGTTCGCCGAGACCGATCGCGCCGCTGTAGTACTCCTGGAACGCGGGCGTGGCCACCTTGTCCTTCCACTCGGGGTAGCCCCGTACGGACTGCGCCGGCGCCGGGCTGAGATGTGCGGCGAGGGCCGTGCCGGTGGCCCAGCCGTGTCTGGCCGTGCGCAGCGCCGGGTCCTTCAGTGCCTCGGTGCCCGTGGGCAGCATCCAGTCGCCGAGGGCGAGACGCACCATGTTGCGGGGCCGGAGCAGGAAGTCGACGAACCGTGCCGCCTCCTTCTTGTGCGGGCTGTCCTCGGCGATGGACAGGGTCTGCGGGCTGACGCCCTGGGTGAGGCCGTCCGCTCCGGCGGGGGCGGGCAGCACCTGCCAGTCGAAGCCCTCGGGCGCCTGCTGCACGATCTGCTGGCGGTAGGAGAAGCCGAGCGGAACCATCGCGTACCTGCCGCCGAAGAAGCCGGGCAGCGTGTCGGAGCCGCCGCTGCCGAGGGTCCTCGCCGAGGCGCTGCGGTCGGCGTTGACCTGGTCGTGGATGGTGCGCGGCACGACCTGGTCGCCCGCCTCGAAGCGGACGGTGACCTTGCCGTCGGCGCCGCGGTGGAACAGCTCGCCGCCCGCCGACAGCGACAGGTTGAGCGTCGCGGACACGGGTTCCTTGAGCGGCCAGGCCACGCCGTACGTCCCCTCGCCGGTCAGCCGCTCGGTGATCTTCCGGAACTCGGGCCAGCTCCAGGGCCGTTGCGGGGTCGGGATGCGGACGCCGGACTTCTCCAGCCAGGTCGTGTTGGCGATCAGTACGCGCGGTTCCTGGAGGAACGGCACGCCGTAGACGCCGTCGCCGAAGGTCGTCGTCTCCCAGGTGCGCCGCGGGATGTCCGCCTTGAGCCGTTCGGGCAGCAGGCCGGTCAGGTCGGCGAGCCGGCCGCCGTAGGCGAAGTCCGCGAGGTCGTCGGAGGCGTCGTGGATGATGTCGGGCGCCTCGCCGCCCTCGAAGGAGGTGAGGAGCTGGTCGTGGACGCTGTCCCAGCTGCCCTGGACGTACTCCACGCGCACGTCCGGGTGGGCCGCGTTCCACTCCTCCACCAGCTCCCTGTTGGCCCTGACGGACTCCTCCTGCCAGGCGAGGGACTGGAAGCGGAGGGTGATCCGCCCGTCGTCCCGGACACCGCCCGAGGAGCAGCCGGCCAGGAGCAGCAGACCGGCGAGAGCCGCGGTGACCAGTCTCGTACGCGCCGGGTTCCCGCGTGCCGGGCGGGGTGCTGTGCGGCCGCGTGCCGGGTGGCCGTGGGCCGGGTTCCCGCGCATGGGCTTCGTGCCGCTCGTTTCCGTACGCATCAGGCCTTCACCGCCCCGGCGAGCATGCCGCCCGTGATCCGCCGCTGGATGAGCGCGAACACCACCAGGGAGGGCAGTGTCGCGAGGAAGGCCGCCGCGGCCAGGGGTCCGAGGTCGGCGACTCCCTCGGCGCCGATGAAGTGGGTCAGCACGACCGGCAGGGTCTGCTTCTGAGGTGTCTTCAGCAGGACCAGCGCGAAGAAGAACTCGTTCCACGCGGTGATGAACGCGAACAGTCCCGTCGCCACGATCCCCGGCGCGAGCAGCGGCGCGGTGACGGACACCAGGGTGCGCAGCCGCCCGGCGCCGTCGACCGCCGCGGCCTCCTCCAGTTCGCGCGGCACGGCCCGTACGTACCCGGTGAGCATCCAGAGGGCGAACGGCAGCGCCCACACCACGTACACCACGACCAGTCCCGGCACCGAGTCGATCATCCGCAGCCCTTTCAGTACGAGGAACAGCGGGATGATCAGCAGGACGAACGGGAACGCCTGGCTGACGACCACCCAGCCGCTCGCCGCCTTCGCGAGCCGGGTGCGGTGCCGTGCCACGACGTACGCCATCGGGGTGGCGATCAGCACCGCGATCACGGCGGCCGAGAGCGCGGCGGTCAGGGAGTTGCCCGCGGCGCGCAGCAGGGGCTGTTCGCCGAATGCCTGCCGGAAGTTGTCGAGGGTGGGGTTCTCGGGGATCCAGGTGGGGTGCAGGCTGCCCAGTTCGCGCGGCGGCTTGAACGCGGTCGAGACCAGCCACAGGAACGGGAACGCCAGGAACACGAGGTACGCGAGCAGGGCGGCGTACTGCCCGGCGCGGGCCACCGGTTTCGTCCTCACGCCTCGTCACCCCCCTTGAGCCGACCGGCGAGGAAGACGGCCAGGAGGACGGAGATCAGGGCGACCATGACGCAGCCCATCGCCGCCGCGTAGCCGAACTGGCCGTAGCGGAAGGCCTCCTCGTAGGCGAAGAGCATCGGCAGCCGGGTGCGTCCGCCGGGTCCTCCGCTGGTCAGGACGTACACCAGGGCGAAGGAGTTGAAGTTCCAGATGAGGTTGAGGGCGGTGACGGCCAGCGCCACGGGCCTGATCGCGGGCCACGTGACGGTGCGGAAGCGGCGCCAGGCCCCGGCGCCGTCGACCGCTGCGGCCTCGTGGAGTTCGCGCGGGGTGTTCTGCAGTCCGGCGAGCAGGGCGACCGTGGTCTGCGGCATGCCGGCCCAGATCCCGACGACGACGACGGCGGGCAGCGCGGTCGCCAGCCCGCTGAGCCAGTCACGGCCGTCGCCGGCGCCGAGACCGAGGTCGCGCAGCGTCTCGTTGAGGATTCCGGCGTCCGGGTTGTAGACGAGCCGCCACATGACACCGACGACCACCTCGGGCATCGCCCAGGGGATGATCGCCAGGGCGCGGGCCAGCCAGCGCAGCCGCAGATTCTGGTTGAGCAGCAGGGCGAGGCCCAGCGCGAGCAGGAACTGCGGCACGGTCACGCCGACGGCCCACACCAGCCCGATCCGGAACGACTCCCAGAACAGCGTGTCGTGCAGCAGGTCCCGGAAGTTGAGGCCGCCGATCCACTGCGTGGGCGCGGTACGGCCCGACTGGGCGTCGGTGAACGCCAGCAGGATGCCGTACAGCAGCGGCCCGACGCTGAGGACGAGGATCGGGATCAGGGCGGGCAGGACCAGGAACCAGGCGCCGTGTCCACCGCCCCGCCCTTTTCGGCCGGGGCCGGACACGTCCGGCTCCGGTCTCCTCACCTCGGTTATCAATGTCACGGAATCTACCCCTTTGCACGGCGTGGGCGGCCACGTCATGGTCGTGAACACGATCAGCCACGTCAAGCGCCCGGACACTCCGCCCGACCTGTGCGAATGGGAAACTGGCCCGTGACGGCCGCATCCGCGCGTGACGAGCGCGTACGGACCGACGGCGGACCGGAGCGGAGGCGGACGATGGACGAGGCGCGGGCCCGGGAGGTACTGGCCGCGGCGGAGGTGCTGCCCGGCGGGCGTGCGGGTGCGGGGACGGGCACCGGTGGGGGCGCGGCGGGGGCTCGGCTGCTCGCCCTCGGCGAGAACGCGGTCTTTGCCGCCGGTGACCTGGTCGTCAAGGTGGGCCGGGACGCCGAACTCCTGGAACGGGCCCGGCGCGAGCTGGCCGTCGCCGAGTGGCTCGCGCGGGCCGGGGTGCCCGCGGTGCGGGCCGCGGGGTCCGACGCGCTGCTGGTGGACGGCCATCCGGTGACGGTGTGGCACCGGCTGCCGGACGCGGTGCGGCCGGCCGAGCCCCGGGACCTGGCGGAACTGCTGCGCGTGATCCATGCGCTGCCCTCTCCTTCCTTCGCGCTTGCGCCCCGCGACCTGCTGGGCGGTGTCGAGCGGTGGCTGCGGCTCGCCGGTGACGCGATCGACCCGGCCGACGCGGCCTACCTGCGTCGGCGACGGGACGGTTTCGCTCCGGCGGCGGCCGCGCTGACGCCCCGTCTGCCGCGCGGACCGATCCACGGCGACGCCCTGCCGCGGAACGTGCACATCGGTCCGGACGGCCCCGTGCTGGTCGATCTGGAGACGTTCTCCGGCGACCTGCGGGAGCACGACCTGGTG
>DASTDN010000302.1:0-4928 GCA_035710365.1 Streptomyces sp.
AGGGGTAGCGCCGGGCCAGGGAGGCGTCGAGGCCGACGCGTTCCATGAGGTCGGCGGCGCGCTCCCGGGCGCGGCGCCTGCCCCAGCCCAGCAGGCGGGGCACGGTGGCGATGTTGTCGAGGACGGTGCGGTGCTGGAAGAGACCGGCGTTCTGGATGACGTATCCCATGGACCGGCGCAGGGTGTTGACGGGCTGCTGCCTGCTGTCCACGCCGTCGATGAGGCTGCTGCCGCCGGAGGGCTCGACCATCCTGTTGATCATGCGCAGGGTCGTCGTCTTCCCGCAGCCCGAGGGGCCCACGAGGACGGTGATCGCGCGGTCGGGGATCTCCAGCGACAGCCGGTCGACCGCCACCGTGCCGTCCGGGTATCGCTTGGTGACTGATTCCATGCGTATCAAGGCGCCGACTTGCCCTTCGGTTTGGCACGAGCTGCCCGCTGCGGCCACGGTCACCGGGGCCGTCGCCGGTCGAGTCTAAGGGGCGGAGGTTTCACACTCCGGCGGAGAACCCTCCCCGCTCCCGGCGCACCGAAACCGGTGTCTTTCCGGGAGAAGACGGGATCTGTCGGGCGGTGACAGGCGGACAGCTCACGCGGGAGGGCCGGGCCGGGCGCGGGCGGCGCGCGTCCCGGCGGTTGTCCGGCCACGGGCGCGCCTTCTCCCGCGAGCACCCCGCAGGCGGTTCCCCGCGGCCGGTTCGGGGGTGCGGCGCGGGCATGGATTCAGTCATCCGCGAGCCACTCCAGCAGGTCCGCCGACGGCACGAAGAAGAGGGTGCCGGTGACCGCCCGCGCGAAGTCCAGCAGCGGGTCGGGTCCGGCGTCCGCGCCGCCCAGGAACATGTTGCGCAGCATCGTCTCGGGGACCTCGGGCGTACGGGCGTACACGGCGAAGTAGGTGCCGAACTCGTCGTGTCCGGGCCGGCCGAAGGGCATGGCGGAGCGCAGGACGCGCCGCTCGGCGCCGTCCGGGCCGAGGACGGTGTTGACGTCGATGTGGGAGCCCGGCACGTCGAGTTCGAGGTTGGTGAGCTTGGTGCGGCCCATCACCCTCTCCTGCCCCTCCACCGTGAGCCCCTCCCAGGCCGTCACGTCGTGCAGGTACTTCTGCACGACCGCGTACGAGCCCCCGGCGAAGTCCGGGTCCTCCCCGCCGACGAGGGCCGCGTCGGCGGCGGGCGGGCCGACGGGGTTCTCGGTGCCGTCGACGAAGCCGAGGAGGTTGCGCGCGTCGGGGCGGGAGAAGCAGGACACCTCGTCCTGGACGTCGACCGCGCCGCGCAGCCCCCGGACGATCTCGCAGGCCAGCGCGAAGCACAGGTCGGGGCGGGCGGCCTTGATGTGGAAGAGCAGGTCGCCGGGGGTGGCCGGGGCGCGGTGGCGTGGCCCGGCCAGCTCCCGGAAGGGATGCAGTCCGGCGGGCCTCGGGCCGGCCACGAGGCGGTCCCAGGCGTCGGAGCCGATGCCCGCGACGCAGCCCAACTGTCCTTCGGGGTGCGGGAAGCCGACGGCCCTGACCAGTCCGGCGAGCCCGGCCAGCACCTCACGGGCGACGGGTTCCCCGCCGGGGCGCAGCGACAGCACGAGGAATGTTGCGACCCGCGCCGGCGGGTCCAATAAGGACTGCGGCTGCGGACCCCGGGACGGCGCGGGTGACGCCATGACGATTCCCTCCCCTTCGCGTACTTCGGTACGGCACACCGCGGCGGCCGCCGCCCGGGGCACCCTCCCCCGGCCCGCGGTCGCCGCTCCTGAGACGATGCCCGTCGAACCCGTGGGCGGAACTCCCGTTCGGGCGGGCTCGGGTGACGGCAGGATGGGTACGGGGGGATTCCCGTCCGTCGCACGGAACGCTCCGCGCGTTCTCCTCGTCCGACAGGATGGGATCCGAGCACCACGAGCGACACGCAAGGGGAAAGAGGGGGCCATGACCGGTCAGGAGCCGGGAAGCGACAGAACGCCGCCGGAGGGGCACGGCGCGGCGCCCGTCCCGGACGAGGTCTGGCAGATGTTCCTCAAGGACAGCGAGAGCGCCATCCGCCGGTCCGCGCCGCGTGAGCGGTCCGCGCTGGAGCGCGTCGTCCTGGCGGGCCGGCAGCGGCCGGAGTCCGACGGGGTGTTCGTCTCGGTCGGGGAGCTGTGGCAGCCGGAGGACCGGTGGGGCGGTCCCGCCTGGCGCGACATGGACGCCGGGGCCCGGCTGCGCCGCGTGGCCCGCGCCGTCGGCGCGCTCGCCGTGCTGGGCCTGCTGTTCGGGGCGCTGTTCCTGCTGCCGGCCGGCTCCGGCAACCCGTACCGGCCGCCGGGCGGCACGGTCTCCGAGCAGTCGGGGGAGGCCCCGGAGGAACTGCCCACCACGACGGCGACGGCCGTCCCGAAGGCGGCGTTCTCACCGGACGGCACCTGAGGCCCCGGACGGCCCCTGACACGCCGCCCGTCGCCGCCGTCCGCCGCCCCGGCGGGCGGCGTTCCCCGTCGCACGACAAAGGCGGCGTTCCCCGTCGCACGGGGGGCGTACGGACGGGTCCGGAGCCGGTCGTATGCGCCGCCGGGGCCCTTCCGTGACCCTGGCCGGCGCCGGGGCGCTCCGTCCCGGCACATGGCAGGATTTTCGCACCGGTGTCCTCGGACGGCGCCGGACGGCGGAGGGGAGCGGGCATGGTGCGGTGGCGGGCACTGCGGGGTGCCGTGGTGCGGCCCGTTCCCGAACCGGTGGCGACGCCGTTCGTGTGTGCGGCCGCCTTCGTCGGGTCCCTGGTGCTGGTGGCGGTGCTGGGCGCGGCGGGCGGGCTGGCCCGTTCGTCCGTGGTGCTCGTGGCGCTGAGTCTGCTCGCGGTGGTGCTGGGGCTGCCGGCCCGGTTCCAGGCGGCGCCGGGCATCGCGGTGGTGTGCTGGATGTTCCTCAACAACTTCGCGGTGGCGCCGCGCGGCCGGCTCAGTTGGGACGGCCATCCGGACGCCGCCCGGTTCGTGGTCCTGCTCGTCGCCGCCGCGCTCGGTACGGTCGTCGCCCGCCTGACGCACGCGCGGGGTGCCCACCACCGCACGACACCGGGCCGCTGAGCGTCGCCGTACGGTGTCGCGGGGCCGTCCCCGCTCAGGCGTCCCGTGGTGCGGCCGGTGCCGGGGAGCCGTCGTTCCAGTCGTAGGGGCCGCCGCCGCGCCAGTCGATCAGCCCGGGGTCGTCCACGGCGGTGTCCACGGCGGGCAGTCCGGCGCCGTGCAGGATCTCCATCACGTCGAACAGGCCGTACGCGGTGCCCGCCTCCTCGTCGCGGACCGTCACCCGGCGCCCGCCGTCCGGCGCGGGCGGGTGCACGACAACAGGGGGGCGTGGCTCCATGCCCTCACCATGCCCGCCCGGCGCCCGGAGCGCAGCCCCGCGTGGGCCTTCCGTGGTCCGGGGACCCGCCGGGGCGGGGCTCCCCGGACCGTACGGGCGTCAGTCCCGGCCGTCGCCACCGGCCGCGCGCCGCTCCACCAGGGCGTCGCGGATCTCCTTGAGGAGCTGCAGCTCGGTCTCCTCCAGGGCCTCGTGCGCGCCCTCCTTCTCCTTGCGGCGGGCCTCCGCGCGGGCGAGGTACTTCGACATCGGCAGGACCATCAGGAAGTAGACGACGGCCGCGGTGATGACGAAGGTGAGCGTGGCGCCGAGGACGGAACCCCACAGGATCATGACGCCGCTGCTGACCGTGCCGTCCGCCGCCCGTACGCAGGGGCCCTTCAGACACGACGTGTAGCTGTCGAGGTTCTGCGTCCCGATGGCGCCGACGAACGGGTTGATGACGCCCTTGACCACCGCGTTGACGATGTTCGTGAACGCGGCGCCGATGACGACCGCCACCGCCAGGTCGACCACGTTCCCGCGCATCAGAAAGGCCTTGAAGCCCTCCAGAACGCCCGGCTTCTTCTTGTCGCCCACGAGGAGCTTCTCCTTATGTTCAGGTTTTTCGACAAACAGCAGCGCACCTTACGCCGCTGCGGTGACGACCTGACCAAGCCGTTACCTCACACGGCCCATCAGACATCAAACCTCCACATTTGCCGCCCCTTGGATATCAAACACGGGTCCATCCGGTCCGCGAGGCGGGTGGACCCGGCCGTGACGGCGCCACCCGGCACCCGCATGGCCCGTTGGATTTCCGTGGCGTCGCAGCAGTGACGGTTCTGCGCACCAGACGAAGACCCGAAGACGGTACGGAGACCTACCAAGTGTGGACACGCATCGGCGGCCCCCAGGTTCTGACCGCGTCCGGCGAGGAGGGGCACGGCCGGCTCGTCGGCCGCGCCACGGAGTCCGGGGCCCTGCGGGACCTGCTCCGCGCACACCGCCTGGTGACGGTGACCGGCCCGGCCGGGGTCGGCAAGAGCCGGCTCGCCGCCGCCGTGGTGGGCGGGGCGCGGGAGGCGCCCTGGCGGCACGTCGTCCCCGTCTGCTGGCAGGGCCCCGGCCGGGCGGAGCCCGGCGCGCTGGCCGCCGCGGTCGTCCGGTCGGTGTCCGGCGTCCGGCCGCGGCGCGACCCGGCGGGCGTCGACGCCGTCCTGCGCGCCCTGCCGGGCGGGCGCAACCTGCTGTTCGTGGACGACGCCGACCCGGCGCGCGAGGAGTGCGTCGCACTGGTGCAGCATCTGCTGATGACGGTGCCCGGCCTGCGGGTACTGGTGACGGCGCGCCAGCCGCTCGGCCTCGGCGACGAGCGGGTGCTGCGGCTCGGCCCTCTCGACATCCACGGGCCCGGCACGGCGGACGGCCCGGGCGCGGGCGGCACCCACGGCCCGGCCGTGGAACTGTTCCTGGCGCGGGCGCGGACCGTCGTCGAGGGCTTCCGTCCCGAGGGCGCCGACCTGGACGCGGTGACCGAGATCTGCGAGACCGTCGAGGGCATGCCGCTGGCCGTCGAACTCGCCGCCGCGCAACTGGACCGCCA
>DASTDN010000303.1:0-3671 GCA_035710365.1 Streptomyces sp.
GTGGGGTGGTCGAAGACCAGCGTCGCGGGCAACTTCAGCCCGGTCGCCTCACGCATCCGGTTGCGCAACTCCACCGACGTCAGCGAATCGAACCCCGCATCCCTGAACGCCACATCCGAACGCACACCCTCCGGCCCCTCATGCCCCAGCACAGCAGCCGCCTGCCCCCGCACCAACTCGAGCAGCAACGCCTCCTGCTCCACCACCCCCAACCCCGCCAACCGCTCCGACAACCGCCCCCCGACACCAGCCCCCGACACCACCCCACGAACCGACTGCCGAACCCCCCGCACCAACCCCCGCAACAGATACGGCACACCACCCCCACCCGCAGCCAGCCCACGCAAAGCCCCCAGATCCAGCTTCACCGGCACCAGCAACGACCCACCCGACACCACCGCCGCATCGAACAACGCCATACCCTCGGCCGCGCCGATCGGCAGCACGCCGCTGCGGCTCGCCCGGGCCTGGTCGACGCCGCTGAGGTGGCCGGCCATGCCGAGGGTCTCTTCCCACAGGCCCCAGGCCAGTGACAGGCCGGGCAGACCGGCCGTCCGGCGGACGGCCATCAGTGCGTCCAGGTAGGCGTTGGCCGCCGCGTAGTTCCCCTGCCCGGCACCTCCGGACAGTCCCGCCACGGACGAGAACACGACGAACGCGTGGAGGCCGGGGTGCCGCTCTCGGGTCAGCTCATGCAGGTGGCGTACGGCGTCCACCTTCGGCGCGTACACCGTCGCCAGCCGTTCCGGCGTCAGCGAGGCGATCAGACCGTCGTCGAACACACCCGCCGTGTGCACCACACCGGTCAGGGGATGGTCGTCCCGCACCGAGTCGAGCAGTGTCCCGACCTGCGCACGGTCCGACAGGTCGCACGGCACCACCGACACCGCGGCGCCCTGCCCGGTCAGTTCGGCGACCAGCTCCGGCACGCCTTCGGCGTCCGGCCCGCGCCGGCTCGCCAGCAGCAGGTGCCGTACGCCGTGCCGCGTGACCAGGTGCCGGGCCACCAGGCCACCGAGCGCGCCACCACCCGAGACCAGCACCGTCCCCCCGGCCCCGAACCCCGCCGAGGCGTCGAGGGCCCCGCCGGTGGTACGGGCGAGCCGGGGAACCGAGAGTGCCGCGCCACGTACGGCGACCTGAGGCTCTCCGCCCGCCAGCACCGCGCCCAGCACCGACTCCGCGCCCCCGGCGGCGGGGTCGGCGTCCAGCAGGACGATCCGGTCGGGGCTCTCCGCCTGCGCGGCACGGATCAGCCCCCACACCGCCGCCCCGGCCGGGTCGGTCACCATGTCGTCACCACCCGCGGGCACCGCGCCCCGGGTCACCACCACCAGCCGCGACTCCTCCAGCCCGGCCGCGGCCAGCCACGCCTGCACCACACCCAGCACTCGGCAGGAGAGGGCCATGACGGCGTCCGCCTCGTCCCCGCCGACGGCATCCAGCACCGCCACCGCCGGTACGTCGGCGCCCGCGGCCACGTCCTCGGCCAGATCCTCCACCTCGTCGGCGGTGCCGACGGACACCCACGACACCGAGCCGGGGGCGTCCTGCGCGGCGGGCAAGTCAGCCCATTCGAGTCGGTACAGCGCCTGGGCGACGACCGTGTCCGCTCCCGCCGTGTCCAACTGTTCGGCGGACACCGCCCGGGACACCAGTGAGTCCAACGTCAGGACCAGTCCGCCGGCCTCGTCCGCCGTCTGGAAGGCCAGCGTGTCCGGGCCACCCGGCACGACCCGCACCCTCAGCGCCGAGGCGCCCGAGGCGTGCAGCACCAGCCCGTTCCAGGCGAACGCCAGCACCGCCCCACCGTCCGGGCCGGCCGCCGGGGCAGTGGCGGCACCGAGCGTCCCGGCCTGCAGCGCAGCATCCAGCAGCGCGGGATGCACCCCGAACCGTCCGGCGTCCTTGCGTTCCTCCTCCGGCAGGGCGACCTCGGCGAACACCTCATCGCCGCGCCGCCACACCGCCCGCACACCCTGGAACGCCGGCCCGTACCCGTACCCGCGCTCGACCAGGCTGTCGTAGAAGTCCCCGACCTCGACCGGCTCCGCACCCGGCGGCGGCCAGGCGGCGAAGTCGAAGTCTGCGCCGCGTCCGGGAGCCGCGGCCGACAGTGTGCCGGTGGCGTGCCGCGTCCAGGAGTCCGTGTCCTCCTCGTCCACGGCGTCCTCTCGCAGCGAGTACACGTCCACGGGGCGCGAGCCGTTCTCCCCCGCATCACCCACCGCGACATGCACCCGTACGCCACCGCGTTCGGGCACCAGCAGCGGCGCCTCGATCACCAGCTCGTCCAGCACTCCGCACCCGGCCTCGTCACCGGCCCGCACGGCCAGCTCCACCAACGCCGTGCCCGGCAGCAGCACCACACCACCGACCCGGTGATCGGCCAGCCACGGATGCGACCGCAACGACAACCGCGACGTGAACACCAGCCCGTCCGACCGCGGCAACCGCACCACCGCACCCAACAACGGATGATCCACAGCCGCCTGACCCAACGCGGCCGCGTCGGTCGCCGACTCGGCGGACTGAAGCCAGTAGTGCTGGTGGTCGAAGGCATACGTCGGCACATCGACATGGACGGCTGCCGCCCCGGCGGGCAGTACGGCCCCCCAGTCCACCGTGACACCCCGCACCCACAGCTCCGCCATCGAGACGAACAGCCGCCTCAGACCTCCGTCATCACGCCGCAGCGAACCGGTGACCAGAACATCCCCGTCCTCGGCGGTCTCGGTGATCTCGGTGATCTCGGTGATCTCGGTGATCGGCTGGACGAGTACCGGGTGCGCGCTGACCTCGACGAACACCCTGTGCCCCTGGCCCAACAGCTCCGCCACCGCCGGACCGAAGCCCACCCGCCCACGCAGATTGCGGTACCAGTAGTCACCGTCCAACACGCCCGCGTCCTCGACCCAGCCACCGGTCACCGTGGAGTAGAACGGCACGGCAGGAGCCTGAGCCGTGACGGGCGCCAGCGCCTCCGCGAGGGTGTCGCGGATGTCCTCCACGTGCCGGGTGTGCGACGCGTAATCCACCGCGATCCGCCGCACCCGCACCCCGTCACCAGACAGAGCCCCCAGCACTTCCTCCAGCGCCTCGGCATCACCCGCCACCACCACCGACGACGGCCCGTTGACCGCCGCGACCTCGACCCGGTCCGCCCACGGCCCCAGCCGCGCCTCTACGTCCTCGGCGCTCAGCGCGACGGACGCCATGCCACCCCGCCCGGACAACCGCGCCGCGATGGCCCGGCTCCGCAACGCCACCACCCGCGCCGCATCCTCCAACGACAACGCACCCGCCACACACGCGGCCGCAATCTCACCCTGCGAATGACCGAGCACCGCATCAGGCCGGACCCCCACCGACCCCCACACAGCAGCCAGCCCCACCATCACCGCGAAACTCGCCGGCTGCACCACATCCACCCGGTCCAACAACCCCGGGTCCGCATCACCCCGCAGGACATCCACGAGCGACCAGTCCACCCACCGCTCCAACGCGGCAGCACACTCGGCCACCCGCTCGGCGAAGACCGGCGAGGAATCCAGCAACTCCCGCCCCATCCCCACCCACTGCGACCCCTGACCAGGGAAAACCCACACCACCCGACCCAGCGCACCCACCGACCCGGACACCACACCCGGCCCGCTCACACCCCGCGCCAG
>DASTDN010000304.1:0-3683 GCA_035710365.1 Streptomyces sp.
GCCGCAGCCCGTTTGTTCCGTAATCGCTCCAAGGGAGAACATCATGAGCACCGACGTTGCCAACGCCCGCCTGGCCAAGCGCTTCGACAAGTGGGACACCGACGGCAACGGTGTCCTCGAGGCCGGCGACCTCCAGGGCGAGGCCGCGCGCATCGCCGACAACCTGGGCAAGGCCGGCACTCCGGAGGCCCTGGAACTGCAGAAGGCGTTCCAGGGGCTGTACGACGTCCTGGCCGAGCAGTCCGGTGCCGACTCCGGCATCAGCCGGGAGCAGTTCCTGAGCGCGGCCGGGGACCTGCTGTTCGAGCAGGGCGAGGCGGCGTTCAACCGTGCCCTCGGTCCCGTTGTGAAGGCGCTGATCGGGCTGTGCGACGACAACCACGACGGTGAGATCGACGGTGGCGAGTTCCAGTCCTGGCTGACCGCCATCGGTGTGGCGGACACCGAGGCGAGCGAGGCCTTCGCGAAGGTCGACGCCAACGGCGACGGCCGTCTGTCCGAGGAGGAGCTGCTGACCGCCGTCCGCGAGTTCCACTTCGGCCGCCTGGAGGTCGAGCTGCTGGGCTGACCCGTCGCGAGACCGGTGTTCCCGCCCCCCGGGTGTCCTGCCCGGGGGGCGGTTCGCGTGCCCGAGGGCTTGCGCGTACGGCGACGGCCCGTGGCCGGGGGGTGATGACTCCCCCTCGGCCACGGGCCGTCCGCGTGGTGGCGCCCCGCTCCCGGGCCTACTCGTGCCCGGGTTCGCCCTGGGTGAAGGTGACCTCCGCCTCCGGGCTCAGCCGCAGGTCACCGCCGCTGAGCGGGCGCGGGGTGTGGATCAGGATGTTGTAGTGGTTCGGCAGGTGGCAGGCGTCGAAGCCGAGCACCGTGCCGATCTCGGTGCCGCCGACGCGCACCGCGTCGCCGCGGTCGACGACCCCGCCGCACTCCAGTTCCGTGAAGCCGAGGAAGGCCACCCGGTCGATGCGGGCGCCGGGGCGCGGGTCCCACTGGTCGGTGCTGACGAGTTCGTGCACCTCGCCGCGGCGTACGCAGCGGGCCGCGTGCTCCTCCAGCCGCATGCCGCGGTCGGCGCGGTGGTGGGTGAGGACCTTGACGAGGGCGCCGCGGACCGTGCGCTTGGGGCCGTCCTCCGCCGGGTTCACCGGTCCGCCGTCTCTTCGGCCACGTGGGCGCACTCGTAGGCCGCCTCGACCAGGTCCAGGGCGGCCAGGCCGCCGTGCGCGCCCGGGCCGGCGGGGACGCGCGGGCCCACCAGGGAGGCGAACTCCGTGAGGATGGCCTCGTACTCGTGCCACAGGGACGCCTTGAAGCCGGGGTGTCCGGCCAGCATGTCGGCGTACAGGACGCGTCCGTCGGCGAGTTCCACCTCGACGTCCTTGGTCTCGCCCCGGTAGGACCAGTCGAGTTCCACGGAGGCGGTGGCTCCGGTGAGGCTGTGGAGGCGGATCAGGGCCCGGCGGTCGATGCCCGAGTCGTCGCGGTGCAGGACGCAGTCGGTGACGGTGACGTCGCCGAGCAGGAGCCGTACGACGTCGAGGGCGTTGGGTCCGTTGTCGGCGACGCAGCCGCCGCCGCAGCGGGCCGGGTCGAGGTACCAGTCCTCGCCGCCGAGGTGTTCCTCGATGCGTTCCAGGTAGCGGACGCGGACCGCGCGGATCTCGTGGCCCGCGGCGCGCAGCGCGAGGGCGCGGACGGCGGTGTTGTAGCGCCGGTGGAACGCCGTCATCAGCGGGACCTCGCAGCAGCGCGCCTGGTCCAGCAGGACGCGGCCCTCGGCGGCGGTGAGGGCGAGGGGCTTCTCGACGCACACGGGGACGCCCGCGGCCAGCGCGTCCCGGCAGACCGGCAGGTGGACGTGGTTGGGGACGGCCACGACCACGGCGTCGGGGCGGGCCTGTTCGAGCAGGGCGGTGTGGTCGCGGTAGCGGGCCGCCGGGCCGTCGTAGGCGTCCAGGGTCTGGCGGCGGGTGTCGCAGACGGCGGCCAGGTCCCAGCCGGGCAGCCGTTGGGCGGCGGCGAGGTAGTACGGGGAGATGGCGCCGAGGCCGATGACGCCGAGGCGCAGGGGCCGGTTCATCGGGCGGCTCCCCGGGCGGGGGCGTCGAGGAGGCCGAGGGCGGCGAGTTCCTCGTACAGGTGCGGGGGCAGGGGGATGCCGTCGCGGCGGCGTTCGGCGGCGCGTTCCGCCTCCCACCAGCCGGGGTAGCGCACGGGGGCGCCGCCGGGCACGGGCGGGCAGTCGGTGAGGGCGCCGAACAGGGAGGCCGTGGTGGCGGCGACGTCGGCGCCGGGGCGCAGGATTTCCGGGGCGATCGCGAGGACGAAGAAGCCGATGTCGTCGTCGCGGCCGTGGGGGCGGCCGTCGCCCTCCAGCGCGGCGGGGGCGGGGCCGAGGGCGGCTCCGGAGACGACCGCGGACAGCAGTTCCACGGCGATGCCGAGTCCGTAGCCCTTGTGGACGCCGGTCTCGGGGGTGCCGCCCAGCCAGCGCAGGAAGGCCTCGCCGCGGTCGAAGGCGTCCGGGTCGGTGACGGGTTTGCCCTCGGTGTCCTCCAGCCAGCCCTCGGGGATGCCGGTGCCGCGGCGGGCGGCGACGCGGATCTTGCCGGTGGGGGCGACGGTGGTGCTCATGTCGAGGAGGAAGGGGTGGCCGTCGAGGGCGGGCGCGGCGACGCTCAGGGGGTTGGTGCCGAGCATGGTGAGCGTGCCGCCCGGCGGGCGGGCGATGCGCTGGCCGCCGCAGTTGCTGGCGACGACGCCGATCATGCCGGCGTCGGCGGCGCGTGCGGCGTGGAAGCCGGCGCATCCGAGGTGGGTTGCGCCGCGTACGGACACCAGGCCGATGCCGTGCCGGCGGGCGCGGGCGACGGCGTCGTCCATGGCCTCGGCCGCGGCCCACAGGCCGAGGGCTCGGCGGGCGTCGACGACGGCGCAGGCGCCGAGGTCGGTGAGGGTGCGGGGTTCGGCGCGCGGGTCGCAGCGGCCGGACTCCAGCAGGGGCAGGTACTGGCGGGTCAGGTTGAACACGCCGTGCGAGTCGAGGCCGGTGAGGTCGCCGTGGCAGAGGGCGTCGGCGGCGAGCCGGGCCCGGCGTTCCGGGATGCCGTGCCGGGCGAACAGGCCGGTCAGCGCGGTGCGCAGCGCGGCGTGGTCGACGAGGACCGTGGTGTGTGAGAGGGCGGGTGGTGCCGTCATCCGGTGTTCCTTACGGGTGGGTGGTGCGGTGTTCTGCGAAGCGGGTGACGAGGCGGTGGACGACGCCGGCGAAGTCCTCCAGGTCGGCGAGGTCGACGTGTTCGCCGGGCGCGTGGGCGCGGTTGGCAGCGAGGTCGCCGGGGCCGAGGACGACGGTGTAGGCGCCGTCGAGGCCGGCGGCCCAGACGGCGTCGCAGGTGAAGCCGGGGTCGTCGCCGGGCGGGCGGGCTCCCGCGTCGGCGAGGAGTGCCTCGGCCCACGGGTCGTGGTTGTCGAGCGCGGGCAGGCCCTGCTTGTCCCAGGTGAGCCGGGTGACGTGGGCGGCGTCGCGGGCGGTGCGGGCGAACTCGCGGGTGCCCGCGAAGAGTTCGGCGAAGTGGCGCAGCGCGGTGTCGAGGTGGCGGGTGGTCTCGGTCCTGAGGCGGTGGCCGTCCTCGGTGGTGCGGTAGGACAGGTTCAGCAGCAGGGTGCCGGTGCCGTGGACG
>DASTDN010000305.1:0-4584 GCA_035710365.1 Streptomyces sp.
GGTCGGCCCCCTGGAGAAGACCGCCGCCGACCACGGCCTGCACCTCTTCTACGACGCCGCCCACGGGCTGGGCTGCACCTCGGGCGGGCAGCCCGTCGGCGGGTTCGGGCGGGCGGAGGTGTTCAGCTTCCACGCCACGAAGGTCGTCAACGCGTTCGAGGGCGGCGCGGTGGTCACCGACGACGAGGAACTGGCCCGGCGGATCCGCGCGCTGCACAACTTCGGGTTCGCGCGAGGACGCGTGTCCACGGAGGCGGGCACCAACGGGAAGATGACGGAGGCCGCCGCCGCGATGGGCCTGACCTCCCTCGACGCCTTCGAGGAGACCGTGCGGCGCAACGAGGCCAACCACGACCACTACCAGTCGGAGCTGGCCGGTCTCCCCGGGCTGCGGATCGTCGGCTTCGACCGCGCCGAGCGCAACAACTACCACTACCTGATCGTGGAGGTCGACGCCGCGGTGACCGGCGTCCACCGCGACCTGCTGGACGACGTGCTGAAGTCGGAGCACGTCATGTGCCAGCGGTACTTCTCCCCCGGATGCCACGAGATGGAGCCCTACCGCTCGGAGCGTCCGGTCGCCCTGCCGCACACCGAACGGGTCGCCCAGCGGGTCCTCGCCCTGCCCACCGGCCCCACCGTCTCCCGCGAGGACATCCGCCGGGTCTGCGACATCGTCCGGCTCACCCTGGCGCAGGGGCACGAGGTGACCCGGCGAGCGGGAGGAACCCATGAAGCGGCCTGAGCGGCGGACCACGTTCCGGCTGGGCGGTGACCTCCCCGTGCACCGGATGGGGTTCGGCGCCCTCCGGCTGACCGGCCGGGACCACTGGGGCCCGCCCGAGGACCGCGCGGCGGCGCTCGGCGTGGCCCGGCTGGCCGTGGACCTCGGCGTGACCTTCATCGACACCGCCGACTCCTACGGGCTGGGCAGCAGCGAGGAGGTGCTCGCCGAGGCGCTGCGCCCGTACCCGGAGGACCTGGTGATCGCGACGAAGGCCGGCCAGTGCCGGCCCCGCCCCGACCAGTGGGTGCCGCTCGGCCGGCCCGAGTACCTGCGGCAGCAGGCCGAGCTGAGCCTGCGGCGGCTCCGGCTGGAGCGCATCGACCTCTTCCAGTTGCACCGGATCGACCCGAAGGTGCCGGCGGCCGAGCAGTTCGGCGCGCTCGGGGAGTTGCAGGAGGAGGGGAAGATCCGGCACATCGGACTGTCCAAGGTCACCGTCGCGGAACTGGAGGAGGCCCGCGGGCACATCACCGTGGCCAGTGTGCAGAACCCGTACCACCTGGCCGACCGGCGCAACGACGAGGTGGTGGCGCACTGCGAGGAACACGGCATCGCGTTCGTCGCCTGGCTGCCCATCGCCCGCGGTGAACTCGCCTCGGCGGGCGGCCCGGTGACCGACGTCGCGGCCGAACTGGGGGCCACCCCGGGCCAGGTGGCGCTCGCGTGGCTGCTGCACCGCTCGCCCGTGGTGATCCCCATCCCCGGCACCAGTTCACCCGCACACCTGAGGGAGAACGTCGCGGCCGCCGGTCTGGTCCTCTCGGACGACCAGTTGACGCGGCTGAACGCCCTGGCGTGACCGCGGCCGCCCGAGGCGGACGCCGCGTTCCGCTGCCCCGGGCGGCCCTTCCCCCGGCGCGGAGCCGGCTTCCTCCCGCGTGGCTGCGCGCCGCCGGGATCCGATGATCGTCATAACGGCTTTCCGCGGCCGGTAGCGTTCTCTCGAAGACCGGTTCGGCCTCGGGTGCCGGGTAAGGACACACGGGCCGGGCGACACGCGGGAGGAAGTGCCATGGCGCCGGGCGTTTCAAAGGCCGAGGCGGGAGCCGGGGCCGGGGCGGCAGCGGGAGCGAGGGGGAGCAAGGCCAGGGCGGCGGCACGGGCCGGAGCGAGGACGGGAGCGAAAGCCCGGGCGAAGACCACGCCGAGCGATCCCCCCGGCCCGCCGGACGCCCCCTCGACGTCCGTCCTCTCCCCGCTCGACTCCGGCTCGGAAACCGCCGGAGCGGAGGGCGGCGGGCCGCTGGAGCGCGGCCTGGCCGTGCTGCGGATCGTGGCCGCCACACCCCGCCCCGCGCTCCCCGGCGACCTCGCCCGCGCGACCGGCCTGGCCCGCTCGACCGTGGACCGGATCGCCGCGACCCTCGTCCACCTGGGCCACCTGCGATCCCACGGCCGCGACCTCGTGCCCGCCCCCCGCCTGATGGAGTTCGGCAACGCCTACCTGCACGCCAGCGGCATGTCCCGCGCGCTGCGTCCGAGCCTCGACCGGCTGGCCCGCGCCCTCGGCGAGTCGGTCTCCGCGATCGTCCTCGACGGCTGTGACGCCCGCATCGTCGGCAAGGCCGTCCCGCCGGGCCGGGTGATCCCCCTGGGTTTCCGCGTCGGCGACCTGCTGCCCGCCGAACGCTGCGCCGCCGGTGCCGTACTCGCCACCGGCTGGCAGCCCGGCACGTACGAGCTGTGGCGGACCCGGCGCGCCGCCGATCCCCTCGACCGGAACTTCCCGGCCGTGCCCCCGCGCCGCGCCGCGGTGCCCGCCGAGCGGACGGAGGCCCGCTTCGCCGCCTGGGTGGCGGCGGCCGGCGCCAACGGGTGGGCGCTGGACGACCAGTTGGTCGCCCCGGGCCTGGTCGCCGTGGCCGTCCCCGTGCGCGACCCGGGCGGCCGGCCGGTGTGCGCGATCAGCGTGCTCGCTCCCACCGGCCGCCACAGCGGCGACGCGCTGCGCGCCCACGCGCTGACCACCATGACGGAGGAGGCCCGCCGCATCGAGGACGCGCTGTACGGCACCGCCGCCCGGGCCTCCGCGCCGCCGCACGCGCTCGCCGCCCCCGCCTACACCGACGCCAAGCCCGAACTGGGGCCGTTCTTCCTTCAGGCGCTGGCCCGGGGGCTCGCCGTCCTGGCCGCGCTCGGCCGCCGGTCCGGGGGGCTCACCCTCGCCGAGGCGGCCCAGGCCGCCGGACTGTCGTACCCCAGCACCCGCCGCCATCTGCTGACGCTCCGTCACCTCGGCTACGTCGAGCAGCACGGCCGCCGTCACCTGCCGTCGCCGCGCGTCCTGGAACTCGGTTACGCCCGGCTGTCCACCCTCACCCTCGCCGACATCGCCCAGCCCCATCTGACCGACCTGACCTGCCGGGTGGGGGAAGCGGCCTCGCTCGGGGTCCTCGACGGCAGCGACATCCGTCTCGTGGCGCGCACCGCCTGTTCGCAGATCACCAGCGCGCAGATCGTGCCGGGCACCCGGCTGCCCGCCCACGCCACCGCCACCGGCCGGGTACTGATCGCCGACCTGCCCGAGCCCGACCGGCGCGAACGCCTCGCCGCCCTGCGTCCGCGGGCCCTGACCCCGCACACGCTCACCTCGCCCGAAGCGCTCGCCGCCGCCGTCGACCGGGCCGCCCGCGACGGGCACGCCCTGGTCGACCAGGAGCTGGAGTCGGGACTGCGCTCGCTGTCCCTTCCCGTGCGGAACCGCGGCGGGCGGGCGGTGGCCGGCGTGAACATCGCGCTGCACGCGGGGCCCGAGCCACCCGACCGCACCCGCGACAACCTCCTGCCCGCGCTGCGCGTCTGCGCGGCCCGCATCGAGGCGGACCTGTCCGTCGCCTCCGCCGACGGCCCGGTGCAGACGGGCTGAGCCGGTGCAGGTGCCGCCCCGCACACCGGGGCGGCACGGCCGAGGGCCGGGAGGCCACCCCCTACGGCGGGGCGAAGGCCCGTGCCCGGCTGCCGGGCCACCGTCCACGCGGCGGTGGCCGGGCGGGGGTGTTCCGCCCGGCCCCGCGTGCCGGTCCGGGCGGACGTCACCGGGCGGGACGGTTCGCCTTCACCGGCCGGGCGGGACGGCCCTTACCGGCCGCGTGAGGCGGCGGGTTAGGCGACGCTCTCCGCCACCGCGCTCTCCCCTTCCCCGTCGCCCTCCTGCCCGTCCGCGAACTGCGTCCGGTACAGCTCCGCGTAACGCCCCCCGGCCCGCAGCAGTTCCTCGTGCGTGCCGCGTTCGGCGATCCGGCCGGCCTCGACCACCAGGATCAGGTCGGCCGCGCGGACGGTGGACAGGCGGTGCGCGATGACGACGGCCGTTCTGCCCTCCAGGGCCTCGGCGAGCGCCTCCTGGACGGCGGCCTCGGAGGTGTTGTCCAGGTGGGCGGTGGCCTCGTCGAGGATGACGACGCGCTGACGGGCCAGCAGCAGCCGGGCGATGGTCATGCGCTGGCGTTCGCCGCCGGACAGCCGGTAGCCGCGTTCGCCGACGACCGTGTCGAGGCCGTCGGGCAGGGACCGTACGAGGTCGTCGAGGCGGGCGCGGCGCAGCGCGTCCCACAGCTCGTCGTCGGTGGCGGCGGGCCGGGCGAGCAGCAGGTTCGCGCGGACCGTGTCGTGGAAGAGGTGACCGTCCTGCGTGACCATGCCCATCGTCTCGCGCAGGGAGGCGGCGGTCAGGTCGCGGACGTCGACGCCGCCGACGCGCACGGCGCCCGCGTCGACGTCGTACAGGCGCGGCAGGAGCTGGGCGATGGTGGACTTGCCGGCGCCGGAGGAGCCGACGAGGGCGACGGTCCGGCCGG
>DASTDN010000306.1:0-24698 GCA_035710365.1 Streptomyces sp.
TCGCCCGCCCGTTCTACCTGGCCACCGGCCACACCCCGATGGGCCTCAGGCGCCGCCGGCACATCTCCTCCGAGGGCCGCAGGGTCACCGCCCTGCACGACGAGATCCTCGACCTCGGCGACGCGACCCGTACCGGGTACGAGGACCCGACCGGCGACGCCGTGCTCCTCGCCGCCCTCGACTCCGCCCGCACCGGCCGCATGGGCGACATCGTGCGCACCATCCAGGCCGACCAGGACCGCGTCATCCGCGCGCCGCACCGCGGGGTGCTGGTCGTGGAGGGCGGGCCCGGCACCGGCAAGACCGCCGTCGCCCTGCACCGCGCCGCCTACCTGCTGTACGAGCACCGCGAGCTGCTCGCCAGGCGGGCTGTGCTGATCGTCGGGCCGAACCCGGCCTTCCTCGGCTACATCGGCGAGGTGCTGCCCTCCCTCGGCGAGACCGGCGTCCTGCTGGCGACGGTCGGCGAGCTGTACCCGGGGGTGCGGGCCACCGCCTCCGACACCCCGGAGGCCGCCGCGGTGAAGGGGCGCGCCGGGATGGCGGACGTCCTCGCCGCGGTCGTCCGCAGCCGGCAGGCGCTGCCCGACCCCGTCCTCGCCGTCGAGCACGAGCGGGAGGTGCTGATGCTGGACGACGGGCTGGTGCGCGTGGCCCGCGACCGCGCCCGCGCCACCGGCCTGCCGCACAACGCCGCCCGCGAGCACTTCGAGGGGTACGTCCTCAACACGCTCACCGACCTGTACGCCGAACGCATCGGCACCGACCCCTTCGACGGCACGAACCTGCTGGACCCCAGCGACATCACGCAGATCCGCGACGACCTCGCCGAGAACCCCGAGGTGTGGTCGGCGATCGACGCGCTGTGGCCCCGGCTCACCCCGCAGCGCCTCGTCGCCGACTTCCTCGCCGCACCCGAGGAGTTCGTGCCGGGGCCACTGCTGTCCGCCCGGGACGCCGACGCCGTGCGCCGCCCCGTCACCGGGCACTGGACGGTCGCCGACGTGCCGCTGCTGGACGAGGCCGCCGAACTCCTCGGCGAGGACGACCGCCTGGCCCGGGAGCGCGCCGAACGGGAGCGGCGCGGCCGCATCGCGTACGCGCAGGGGGTCCTCGACGTGTCGTACGCGTCCCGCACGTACGAGTTCGAGGACAAGGAGGAGGACGACCCCGACGGCTCCGAGGTGCTGTCCGCGCACGACGTCATCGACGCCGAGCGGTTCGCCGAGCGCCACGAGGAGCAGGACCGGCGCAGCGCCGCCGAGCGTGCCGCGGCCGACCGGACCTGGGCGTTCGGGCACATCATCGTGGACGAGGCGCAGGAGCTGTCCCCGATGGCGTGGCGGCTGCTGATGCGGCGCAGCCCGACCCGCTCCATGACGCTGGTCGGCGACCCGGCGCAGACCGCGGAGGCGGCCGGGGTCGGCTCCTGGGACGGCATCCTCCGTCCGTACGTCGAGGACCGCTGGGAGCACACCCGCCTCGCCGTCAACTACCGCACGCCCGCCGAGATCATGGACCTCGCGGCAGCGGTCGTACGGGCCGACGACCCGGACTTCGAGCCGCCGGGCTCCGTGCGGTCCACGGGCGTGCGGCCCTGGGTCCGCCGCGTCGACGACCTGCCCGCAGCCGTCGCCGGGGCCGTCGCCGAACTCACCCCCGCCGAGGGCCGCCTCGCCGTGATCGCCCCGCGCGACCTGCACCGCCGTCTGGCCGCCCGGCTCGACGGCGTCACGGCCGGCGCCGAGCCCGACCTGACCCGGAAGGTCGTCCTGCTCGACCCGCGCCAGGCCAAGGGCCTGGAGTTCGACTCGGTCCTGGTGGTCGAGCCGGGCCGGTACGGCACGAGCGACCTGTACGTGGCCCTGACGCGGGCGACGCAGCGGCTGGGCGTGCTGCACGGCGGGGAACTGCCCGCGGGGCTCGCCGCAGGGTAGGCCCCGGCCCGCGTGAGGGGGGCGGCACAATCCCGCGCTCACGCTCGCGGTACGCCTCGGTTCCCGGTCCGCGCGCGGGGGAGCGGCACGATCCCGCGCTCACGCTCGCGGTACGCCTCGGTTCCCGGTCCGGGCGCGGGGGAGCGGCACCGCGCCACGGGCGTCGGCCGTCCCCGGCACTCCGGGACGGCCCGCGCGCGGGGGAGCGCCCGGCTTCCCCGCGCCGGTCCGACCCGTACCCGTACGGCCTCCTCCGGCTGCCGTGTTCGTGGCATTTGTGGCGGTACTGTCGGTCGCGACGCAGTCCGCGTCCCCTCCCACGCGCCGAGGTGGAATGTGAAGGCGATCCGTCGATTCACCGTCCGACCCGTCCTCCCCGAACCCCTCAGGCCCCTCAGCGAGCTGGCGCGCAACCTGCGCTGGTCCTGGCACGCGGAGACCCGTGACCTGTTCCGGTCGGTCGATCCCCGGCAGTGGGACGGCGACCCGGTGCGGCTCCTGGGCGGCGTGTCGCCGGGGCGGCTCGCCGAGCTGGCCGGGGACGCGGAGTTCCTCCGGCGGCTCACCGCCGCCGCCGACGACCTGCGCGCCTACGTCGACGGCGCCCGCTGGTACCAGCGGCGGCCCGCCGGGCTCCCCGCCGCCGTCGCCTACTTCTCCCCCGAGTTCGGCATCACCGCCGCACTGCCGCAGTACTCCGGCGGACTCGGCATCCTCGCCGGGGACCACCTGAAGGCCGCCAGCGATCTCGGCGTGCCGCTCGTCGGCGTCGGCCTGCTGTACCGGCACGGGTACTTCCGGCAGTCGCTGTCCCCGGACGGCTGGCAGCAGGAGCACTATCCCGTCCTCGATCCCCACGAGCTGCCCCTCACCGAGATGGAGGAGGCCGACGGCACGCCCGCCCAGGTCGTCCTCGCCCTGCCCGGCGGGCGGTCCCTGCGGGCCCGGATCTGGCTGGCGCAGGTCGGCCGCGTACCGCTGCTGATGCTGGACTCCGACGTCGAGGAGAACGACCTCGGCGAACGCGGCGTCACCGACCGGCTCTACGGCGGCGGCAGCGAGCACCGGCTCCTCCAGGAGATGCTGCTCGGCATGGGCGGCGTGCGGGCCGTGCGGACGTACTGCCGGCTCACCGGGCACCCCGAACCCGAGGTGTTCCACACCAACGAGGGCCACGCCGGGTTCCTCGGGCTCGAACGCATCGCCGAACTGTGCGACCGGGGGCTAGGCTTCGACGCCGCGCTGGAGACCGTACGGGCCGGGACCGTGTTCACCACGCACACGCCCGTCGCGGCCGGCATCGACCGCTTCGACCGCGAGCTGGTCGCCCGGCACTTCGGGCCGGGGGGCGAGCTGCCCCGCATCGACGTGGACCGCGTGCTGCGGCTCGGCACGGAGACCTACCCGGGCGGCCGTCCCGACCTGTTCAACATGGCCGTCATGGGCCTGCGGCTCGCCCAGCGGGCCAACGGGGTGTCCCTGCTGCACGGCAGGGTCAGCCGGGAGATGTTCGCCGGGCTGTGGCCGGGCTTCGACCCGGAGGAGGTGCCGATCACCTCGGTGACCAACGGGGTGCACGCCCCCACCTGGGTGGCGCCCGAGGTGTTCCGGCTGGGCGCCCGGCACATCGGCGACCGGCGCGCCGAGGAGGCCCTGGCCGTCGGCGGCTCCGACCGGTGGGACTCCGTCATCGACCGGGCCGACATCGCCGACCGGGACGTCTGGGACCTGCGGCGCTGCCTGCGCGAACAGCTCGTCCAGGAGGTGCGGCGGCGGCTGCGCGCCTCCTGGCGGCAGCGCGGCGCCGGCTCCGCCGAACTGGGCTGGATCGACGGCGTGCTCGACCCCGACGTGCTGACCATCGGGTTCGCCCGGCGCGTGCCCTCCTACAAGCGGCTGACGCTGATGCTGCGGGACCGGGAACGGCTCACCGGGCTGCTGCTGCACCCCGACCGGCCCGTGCAGGTCGTCGTCGCCGGCAAGGCGCACCCCGCCGACGAGGGCGGCAAGCGGCTCATCCAGGAGCTGGTGCGGTTCGCGGACGATCCGCGGGTCAGGCACCGCATCGTGTTCCTGCCCGACTACGGCATGGGCCTCGCCGGGAAGCTGTACCCCGGCTGCGACATCTGGCTCAACAACCCGCTCCGGCCTCTGGAGGCGTGCGGCACCAGCGGAATGAAGGCCGCGCTCAACGGCTGCCTCAACCTGTCGGTGCTGGACGGCTGGTGGGACGAGTGGTTCCAGCCCGACTTCGGCTGGGCGATCCCCACCGCCGACGGCGCCGGCACCGACCCGGAGCGGCGCGACGACACCGAGGCCGCCGCCCTATACGACCTGCTGGAACGCCGGGTCGCGCCGCGCTTCTACGAACGCGGGCAGAGCGGACTGCCCGACCGCTGGATCGAGATGGTCCGCCGGACGCTGACCCTGCTCGGGCCGAAGGTGCTGGCCGCCCGCATGGTCCGGGAGTACGTCGAGCGGCTCTACGGGCCCGCCGCCCTCGCCCACCGCGCCATGGCCCCGGCCGCGGCCCGCGACCTGGCCGCGTGGAAGGCCCGGGTGCGCGAGGCCTGGCCCGACGTGACCGTGGACCACGTGGAGGCGTCGGCGGCCCTGGACACCGCCGAACTCGGCACGACCCTCGGGCTGCGCGTGCGGGTCGGGCTCGGCGCGCTGCGCCCCGAGGACGTCGACGTGCAGGCCGTGTCGGGCCGGGTCGACGCCGAGGACCGCATCACCGACGCGACGTCCGCGCCGCTCAAACCCGCGGGCGGCCCCGACCAGGACGGGCGGTGGACGTACGAGGGCCCGCTGCCCCTGGACCGCACCGGCCCCTACGGCTACACGGTCCGCATCCTGCCCGCCCACCCCCGGCTCGCCTCCGGCGCCGAGCTCGGCCTGGTGGCGGTCGCGTCGGACGAGGTGGTGGAGGTGGCGGCCGGGGTGCCGATGCGGTGAGCCGACGCGGCGAGCCGGGGCGGGAGCGTGCGGCGGGTCAGTCCCCGACGGCCGCGGCCAGCCGGCGGAGCACGTTCCCGCAGCGGCGCGCGTACGCGTGCTGAAAGCCCCGGGTGGCCGGGCCGCCCGCCTTCGCGTACCACTTGGCCGGGCGGCTGAACGCGGTCACGGTGAGCCACACCGTGCCGTCGCCCGTGCGGTCCACGAGGAAGGCCTCCTCGCCGCACTCCGGGTGGCCCGGCAGCGTGCCGTACGCCCAGCCGGCGCGGCGGTGCTCCTCCTCGGTCCACACCACCCGGCAGGGCGCCCTGATCACCCCGGCCAGCGACACGGTGACGTCGACGCCGGGCGCGGCGCGGTCCGCGCCCGCGGTGATGCCGACGCCGAGGGCGCGGTGCATCTCCCAGGTCAGGACCGCCTCCGCCGCCCGGCGGAAGACGTCGTGGCCCTCGCCGAGGCGGGAGCGCACGTGCAGGGAGTGGAAGCCCGGCGGGCAGAAGTCCTGCTTCCGGGTGCCGCCGACGGCGTCGTACGTGAAGGACATGGGGACATAGCGTAGGGCGGCACCCGGGGGTCCGGTGCCCCGGGTGCCGCCCTGCGGACGGAGCGTCAGGCGACGTTGACGGCGGACCAGGCCGCAGCCACCGTCCGGGCCTCGGTGCTGTCGGCGCCGTACAGGTCGGCCGCCGCGCTGAGGGTGGCCGTGCGGGCCGCCGCGTACTTCGTCGTCGACGTCATGTACGTGGTCAGCGCCTTGTACCAGATCTGCAGGGCCTTGTCCCGGCCGATGCCGGTGACCGTGGAGCCGTTCGACGTGGGCGAGTCGTACTCCACGCCGTTGACGGTCTTCTTGCCGCTGCCCTCGGCCAGCAGGAAGAAGAAGTGGTTCGCGACACCGGACGAGTAGTGCACGTCCAGGCCGCCCACGGACGAGGACCAGGCGTCCACGGAACGGCCGTCCTTGCTGGGCTTGTCCATGTGGCGCAGCGGGCTGCCGTCGCCGTGGATGTCGATCTCCTCGCCGATGAGGTAGTCACCGGTGTCGGCGGCGTTGGCCGCGGCGAACTCCACACCCGTGCCGAAGATGTCGCTGGTCGCCTCGTTCAGGCCGCCGGACTCGCCCGAGTAGACCAGGCCCGCGGTGTTGGAGGTGACGCCGTGCGTCATCTCGTGGCCCGCGACGTCGATCGACGTGAGCGGGTGGGTGTTGCCCGAGCCGTCGCCGTACGTCATGCAGAAGCAGCTGTCCGACCAGAACGCGTTCACGTAGTTGCTGCCGTAGTGGACCCGCGAGTAGGCGGCCTTGCCGTCGTTCCTGATGCCGTTGCGGCCGAAGGCGTTCTTGTAGAAGTCCCAGGTCACCTGCGCGCCGTAGGCGGCGTCCACGGCCGCGGTCTGGTCGCCCGGGTCGCTGGAGGCGCTGCCCGTGCCCCACGCGTCGTCCGCGTCGGTGAACAGGGTGCCGGTGCCCGAGGTGGAACGGGCCAGGTTGGTCGTGCGGTGGCCGCCGCGCCCGCCGTCGGTCAGGGTGTACTCCCCGCCCGACTGCGTGGTGCCGAGGGTGACGTCTCCGGAGTACAGGCTCTTGCCGCTGCCGGTCACGACACCCTGGTAGGCGTAGAGCCTCTCGCCGGTGGCCGCGTCGGTGACGACGTGCAGTTCGTTCGGGGTGCCGTCGTCCTGGAGGCCGCCGACGACCGTCTCGTAGGCGAGGACGGGCTTGCCGTCGGCCGCCCAGATCACCTTGCGGGGGGCCCTGTCGGCCTCGGTGTGCTCCGAGCCGGCCTTCTTCGCGAGGGCCACGGCCTGCCGCTCGGCCCTGGCCGCCGGGATGTCCGCCGCGACGGAGGCGACCTTGACGGCGGCCTTCGTCGCCCTGCTGACGCCCGTCGTCCCGCCCGACGCGGAGGTGTGGACGACGAGGTCGCCGCCGAGGACCGGCAGGCCCTCGTAGGTGCGCTCGTAGCGGGTGTGGAGCGTGCCGTCGGCGTCCTTCACGACGTCCCGGACGAGCAGCTTCTCCTGTGCGCCGAGGCCCAGGTCGCGGGCCGTGCGCTCCGCGGACCGCTGCTGCTCGCGGATGAGCGCGGTGCGCTCGGCCTTCGACAGCGGCGCCGGGGCGGCGGCGAGGGCGGGCCGGGCCACGGCGCCGGAGTCCTGCGCACTGGCGCCGGTGGACACACCGGTGGCGAGCAGGGCGCCGGCCGCGACGGTGGTCGCGATGGTCAGCGTGATGCGCCTGGTGCGTGCGTAGTGGGGGGACACACAAGCTCCTTCGTGGGGGAGTCCGGCCCGGGTGTGGGGCACCGTGCCGGAGGTGGGGGTGAGGTTGTGCGAGGAGTGACGGAAGACTGGCATTCACGGCACGTACATGTCATGACCCTCGAGTAACCTTGGCTGAAAACAGCCCCTCGGTCGAATGTCGCGGACATGTGAACGCGGCTGACCTCGGTAAAGCCCCAACAGTCCCGGCGTAATGGTCTGGCAAAAAGCAGGCGCCGCCCCGGGGTTCACACCCCGGGGCGGCGCCCAGTTCCAGAGATCCGGCCGCGGCGTCACGGCTGTGCCGTCCGCCGCGTACGGGTTACGGGAAGATCAGCTTCCAGCCGTTGATGTAGCCCGTGTCCTGCGACGCCACGTCCTGGGCCCGCAGCTTCCAGACGCCGTTGGCGACCTCGGAGGAGGCGTTGACCGTGTAGGTCTCGTTGACGTTGTCCGCCGAGTCCGAGCCGCTGGAGTTCTTCAGGCGGTACGCGGTCCCGTCGGGGGCCACCAGGTCGAGCACCAGGTCACCGCGCCACGTGTGCACGATGTCCACCTCGACCTGCAGGTTGGTGGGCGCGTTGCCCGCCCGGCCCGACACGGTGACCGAGGAGGTCACGGCCGCGCCGTTGTCCGGGATCGACACGTCCGTGGTGCTCTCGAACGCGGTGCCCGTGCCGCCGCCGGAGCGGGAGCCCACCGCGACGGCCGCCCAGGCGTCCTGCACGGCCTTGTACTCGGCGCTGGTCGTGCCGTACAGGTCACCGGCCGCGGAGAGGGTGCCCGTGCGGGCGCCCGAGTAGTTCGTGGTCGACGTCCACTTGGTCGTCAGCGCGCGGAACCAGATCTTCTCCGCCTTGGCGCGGCCGATGCCCGTGACCGGGAGGCCGTCCGAGGTGGGCGAGTTGTACGTGACACCGTTGATGGTCTTGGTGCCGCTGCCCTCGCTCAGCATGTAGAAGAAGTGGTTGGCGGGGCCGGAGGAGTAGTGCACGTCCACCGAGCCGATGCCCGAGTACCACGAGTCCTTGGACGCGCCGTCCTTGCTCGGCTTGTCCATGTAGCGCAGCGGCGTGCCGTCGCCGTTGATGTTGATCTCCTCGCCGATGAGGTAGTCACCGACGTCGGAGGGGTTGTTCGCGTAGAACTCGACGGCCGTGCCGAAGATGTCGCTGGTCGCCTCGTTGAGGCCGCCGGACTCGCCCGAGTAGATCAGGCCCGCGGTGTTGGAGGTGACGCCGTGCGTCATCTCGTGGCCCGCGACGTCGATCGAGGTCAGCGGGTTGGCGTTGCCCGAGCCGTCGCCGTACGTCATGCAGAAGCAGCTGTCCGACCAGAACGCGTTCACGTAGTTGTTGCCGTAGTGAACCCGGGAGTAGGCGGCGACGCCGTCGCCGCGGATGCCGGTGCGGCCGTGCACGTTCTTGTAGTAGTCCCAGGTCAGCGCCGCACCGTAGTGGGCGTCGGCGCCGGCCGACTCCAGGTTCGACGGGCTGCCGTTGCCCCACACGTCGTCGGGGCCGGAGAACAGGGTCCCGGTGCCCGAGGTGCCGTGGTTGAGGTTGTAGGTCTTGTGGCCGCCGCGCGCCCCGTCGGTCAGGTTGTACGTCGAACCCGACTGCGTGGTCGTGAGGCTGACCGTGCCGCTGTAGACCGTGTTGCCCGTGCCGGTCTCGATGGCCTCCCACTGGTACAGCTTCTCGCCCGTGGTGGCGTCCGTGACGACGTGCAGCTCCTGCGGGGTGCCGTCGTGCTGGAGGCCGCCGACGACCGTCTCGTACGCCACGACCGGCTCGCCCTTGGCCGCCCAGATCACCTTGCGGGGCGCGCGGTCGACGTCGGGGCTCTTCGCCTTCTCCGCCTTCGCGGCGCCCAGCGCCTGCTCCTTGGCGTCGGCGGCGGACACCGCGGCCTTCGTCGTCGCCGGCTTCACGGCGGCGCGGACGGCCTTGATGACGTCCTTCGTGGCGCCCGACTTCGAGGTCGCCACGACGAGGTCGCCGCCGAGGACCGGCAGACCGTCGTAGGTGCGCTCGTAGCGGGTGTGGACGGTGCCGTCGCGGTCCTTGCGGACGTCACGGACGACGAGCTTCTCCTTGGCGCCGAGGCCCAGGTCGCGGGCGGTCTCCGCGGTGGTCGCGTCGGCGTGGCGGAGCAGTTCCGCGCGCTGGGCGGGGGACAGCTTGACCGCCTCCGCGCCCGACGTGGCCTTGGCGGGCGCGGCGGACGCGGTGCCCGTCTGGACGGCCGCGGCGATCAGCGCGGCGACACCCGCGAGGGCGACGGCCGCGGTCTGGGAGGTGCGTCTGTGGGAGGACCTGCTTCTCAACACTGACTCCTTCTGCGTGGCCGCGCGGTACGCGGCCTGGGGAGACCGGTCGGCTGGTGAACCGGCCGGGCACAACGGGTGAAACGCAGAACCAAGTGCGAAAGCCTCGGCCGGTTCGCAGCGTTCGGCGACGGTGCTGTGGGGTTGCTGTGAAGCGGCCGTGGGAAGCGTGGCAGGAGAGTCGTCAATCTGTCAGGGCCGCGTCAGAAAGTTGGCTGGAAACGGTTCGTTGACCGGGGGGTCATGTTCGATTAACGGATGGGATGTGCCGGACGGACGCCCCGGGCCGCCCGGGCCCCGGGCGGCCGTGCCCGTGCCGTCGGCGAGCGCCCTCGTACCGGACGCGGCGGGGGAGGTGCGGGGGCGGCGCCGCGGGGGTCAGGCGCCGGCCCCGGGGCGGTCGCCGTGCCAGGAGTGCCACAGGGCGGCGTACGCCCCGCCGCCCGCCACCAGCTCGTCGTGCGTGCCCAGTTCGGTCAGCCGCCCGTCCGCCATCACCGCCACCCGGTCGGCGTCGTGCGCGGTGTGCAGCCGGTGCGCGATCGCGATGACGGTACGTCCCTCCAGCACGGCCGCCAGGGCCCGTTCCGCGTGCCGGGCCGTCGCCGGGTCCAGCAGGGCCGTCGCCTCGTCGAGGATCAGGGTGTGCGGGTCGGCCAGCACCACGCGGGCCAGGGCGAGCTGCTGGGCCTCCGAGCCGTCCGTGCGCCGGCCGGAGCGGCCCAGGGGCGTGCCGAGCCCCGCGGGCAGCGCGCGCACCCAGTCCGCCGCGCCGACCGCCTCCAGGGCCGCCCACAACTCCTCGTCCCCGGCGTCCGGTTCGGCGATGCGGAGGTTGTCGCGGACCGTGCCGAGGAACACGTGGTGCTCCTGCGTGACCAGGACGACCTGGCGGCGCAGCGCCTCGGGGCCGAGTGCCACGACCGGCACGCCGCCGACGGTGACCGTGCCCGCGGTCGGCGCGTCGACCCCCGCGAGCAGTCTGCTCAGGGTGGTCTTGCCCGCCCCGGACGGCCCGACCACGGCCAGCCGCTCCCCGGGCCGCACCGTCAGATCGACGCCGCGCAGCACCTCGCCGCCGCGCTCGTAGGCGTAGCGCACGCCGCTGACGTCGATGCGGTCGCCGGACGGGACGAGGGGCGGGCCGTCACCGGCGGTGTTCCGCGGGACGTGGGCCAGGCCCTCCACGCGGGCGAAGGAGGCGCCGCTGCTCTGCAGTTGCTCGACGCGCATCAGGATCTCGTCCAGCGGCACGTTCAACTGGTGCAGGTACACGGCCGCCGCCACCACCGCGCCCAGCGACACCGCGCCCCGCGCGTGCAGCAGCCCGCCCGCCAGCAGGGCGCCCGCGACCGGCAGCACGTACGACACCTCCACCGACGGGAAGAGCACCGAGCGCAGGAACAGCGTGCGGAAGCGGGTGCGCCGGGACGTCTCCAGCGCGGCCCGGCTCGCCGCGATCCGCCGCTCCCGCAGACCGAACGCCTCGACCGTGCGCGCGCCCGACGCGGTCGCCGCGAGGATCTCCGCGACCTCGGAGGTGGCCGCGCCCTCGGCGAGATAGCCGTCCCGGGCCCGGCGCAGGTACCAGCGCATCGCGGCCCAGACCGGAGTGAGGCCGAGTACGCCGACCGCGCCGAGCAACGGGTCCAGGGCGAAGACCGCGCCCGTCATGAACAGCGCCTGCACGGCGTTGACCAGCAGTTCCGGACCGGCGTCGCGCAGCGTCGTGCCGACGACGGTCACATCGGCGGTGCCCCGTGCCGTCAGATCGCCGGTGCCGGCCCGCTCCACCACGGACGCGGGCAGCGCCAGCGCCCGGTCCACGAAGTCCTCCCGGACACGGGCCAGGGTGCGCTCCCCGAAGCGGTGCGCGACGTAGCGGGCCCAGCGGGCGAGCAGCAACTGGGCCAGGGTGCACAGCAGGATGGCGAGCGCCATCCGGTCCACCGCGGCGACCCCGCGCCCGGCCCGCGCCTCGTCCACGATCCGCCCGAGCAGCCACGGCCCGGCCAGCCCGGCGGCCGCGGCCAGCCCGTTGAGCAGCAGGACGCCGCCGAAGGCCCGCCCGTCCGCGCGCACCAGCCGGACGACGGCCCGCCGTACGCGGCGGCGGGACGCGACGGGGAGGGAGTCACCCGCCGCCTCACCCGCCGCCGCGCCCACCCCGCCGCCCGCCTGCCCGCCGGTCCCGGCGCCCGCCGCCCGCGAGTGCGCGGGCTCCGTCGCGGCCGTCATCCGAGCGGCCCTTCCGGCACGTCCGGGTCGGCCGCACCGGCCACGTCGGCCGGAACGTGCGGGCCGGGCCCGCCATCCGGGACGAACACCCGGACGTCGGCCGGACTGGCCGGGCCGGGTACCCCGCCTGCGGCCGCTCCGGCCGCTCCGGCCGTCTCCGCCGTCTCGTGCGCGCCGGCCTCCGCCGTCTCGCCCGCGCCGCTCTCCGCGCCCTCCCCGCCCCGGGCCACCAGCGCCCGGTACCCCGGTTCGCGGGCCAGGAGTTCGAGGTGGCTGCCCGTGGCGACCGCCCTGCCCTCGTGCACATACGTCACCGTGTCCGCGCGGGCCAGCACCAGGGGCGACGTCGTCGCCAGCACCGTCGTGCGGCCCGCGCGGGCGGTGCGCAGCCGGTCGGCGACCACGGCCTCCGTGTGGGCGTCCAGCGCCGACGTGGGCTCCGCGGCGAGCAGCACCTCGGGGTCCGCGTGCAGCGCCCGTGCCAGCCGGACCCGTTGCCGCTGGCCGCCCGACAGACTGCGGCCCTGCGCGGTCACCGCCGAGTCGAGTCCGCCGGGCAGTCCGAGAACCACGTCGTCGGCGGCAGCCGCCCGCAGGGCCCGCGGCACCGCGTCCTCACCCCGCCCCTCCGGCCCCCACCGCCCGCCGACCAGCTCCCGCAGGGGCCCCGCGAACACATCCGCCTCGGGGTCGGCGAGCAGGATGCGCTCGCGTACGTGGCGCAGGGGGATCTCGCCCAGGCGCGCCCCGCCCCAGGTCGCGTCCGAGGGGGCGTACCGTCCGAGCCGGTCGAGGACCGCCGCCGTGTCGGCGGGGCGGGCACCGGCCAGCGCGGTCAGGCGGCCGGGGCGTACGCGCACCCCCGATCCGGGGTCGTACAGCTCCGCGGGCCCGGCCGGGGCCTCGCGGGTGCCCGGGTCCGCCGCCGGCGGGAGCCGCAGGAACGCGACGACGCGGCGCGCTGCCACCAGGGCCCGGCTGATCTGGTACCCGCACTCCACCCAGAACGCCACCGGCCCCACCAGCACCCCCACGTAGCCGTACACCGAGACCAGTTCGCCGACGCTGATCTCGCCGCGCGCCGCGAGACGGGCCGCCGGCCAGGTCACCGCGGCGAGGAACAGCGCAGGCAGCCCGACCCCGAGGGCCTGCACCCAACTGGTCACCGCGCCCACCCGGTAGCCCTGCTCGCGCAGCCGCCGCGAGTCCGCGCGGAAGGCGTCGGCGACCAGGCGCTTGCCGCCCAGGCCGTTGAGGACCCGCAGCCCGCCCGCGAGGTCGCCGATCCGCTCCGTCAGCACGCCCTGCCGCTCCCGGTACTCGGTCTCCGCGCCCTGCAGCCGGCCCAGCAGCGGCCCCACCAGCAGCACGGTCACCGGAATGCCGAGCAGGACCAGCGCGGCGATCAGCGGCGACACCGGCACCAGCAGCACGGCGACCGTCAGATACGCGACGACCGAGCCCACGCCGGGCCCGACGACCGTCAGCGCCTGGCTGATGGTCTGGACGTCGCCCACGCCGATCGTGACGACCTCCCCGGTGCCCACCTGCCGCGACAGAGCCGCGCCGAGCCGCACCGCCTGCCCCATGACCACCTTCACGGTGCGGAAGTTGGCGTCCATCCGCACCCGCGTCATCGTGCGGTGCCGCAGGATGCCCAGCCACGCCGACAGACCGCCGAAGGCGACCAGCGCCCCGCACCACCCGGCCAGCGCGCCCGAGTCGCCCGTCTGCAGGCCCTCGTCGATCGCCCGGGACATCAGGTACGGAGTCGCCGCCAGCAGCACCATCCAGACGCTGGCCAGCAGCGCCCCCGCCGCGCACCGCGCCCGCTGCCGCCCGGCCAGCCACCACAGGTACCGGGCCCCGCCCCGTAAGTCGGGCGTGCCGGGATCCTCGTACGCGTCGATGCCCTTGACGCGCGTCACGGCCCCCACCCCCTCCACCCCGCTCACGCCCCCTCGGCCGCTGTCACGCCAGGCTGTCGCGCCACGCCCGGTGCAGGTCGGCGAACCGGCCCGTGCCGCCGACGAGGTCGGCCGGGCTGCCGTCCTCGACGATCCGGCCCCCCGCCATGACCAGCACCCGGTCCGCGATCTCGACCGTGGACAGCCGGTGCGCGACGACGACCGCCGTACGGCCCTCCAGCACCGTCGTCATCGCGTGCTGCACGGCCCGCTCCCCGGGGATGTCCAGCGAACTCGTCGCCTCGTCCAGGATCAGCACCGCCGGGTCGGCGAGCAGCGCCCGCGCGAACGACACCAGTTGCCGCTGCCCCGCGGAGATCCGGCCGCCGCGCTTGCGGACGTCCGTGTCGTAGCCGTCGGGCAGGGCCGCGATGAAGTCGTGCGCGCCGATCGCCTTCGCGGCGCGCTCGATGTCGTCGCGGGTGGCGTCCGGGCGGCCGACGGCGATGTTCTCGGCGACCGTCCCGGAGAACAGGAACGCCTCCTGCGTCACCATCACCACCTCGCGCCGCAGTTCCGGGAAGGACAGGTCGCGCAGGTCCACGCCGTCCAGCAGGACCCGCCCGGCGGAGGGGTCGTAGAAGCGGGCGAGCAGCTTGACCAGGGTCGACTTGCCCGCGCCGGTCGAGCCGACCACGGCGACGGTCTGCCCGGCCGGGATCGTGAGGCCGAAGCGGGGCAGCACCTCGCCGCCGGTGCGGTAGCCGAAGGAGACCCCGTCGAAGACGACCGCGCGGCCCGGCCGGTCGCCCTCCGGCGCGGGGAGCTCCTTCGGCGCCACCGGCTCCGGCACGGACGGCGTCTGCGCCAGCAGCCCCGCGATCTTCTCCAGGGAGGCCGCCGCCGACTGGTACGAGTTGAGGAACATGCCGAGCCGGTCGATCGGGTCGTACAGCCGCCGCAGGTACAGCACCGACGCCGCCAGCACCCCGAGGGCCAGGGTGTCCTGCGCGACCCGGTGGGCGCCCCACAGCACGATGCCCGCGACCGCCGTGTTCGCCACCAGCCGCGAACCGACCACGTACCGCGCCATCTCCAGCAGGGCGTCGCCGTTCGTGCGCTCGTGCCGCCGGTTCAGGACCCGGAAGTCCGCGTCGTTGACGGCCTCGCGGCGGAAGGCCCGCACCGGCCGGATGCCGTTCATCGTCTCCACGAACTTCACGATCACCGCGGCGACGGCCGTGGACCGCGCCCGGTACACCTCGCCCGCGCGCCGCCGGTACGTCCGCACCAGCAGGTACAGCGGCCCGAACGACGCCACCGCCACCGCGCCGAGCCCCACGTCCAGCCAGAGCAGCAGAGCCGCGATGTAGACGAAGGACAGGACCACCGAGACGAGTTCCTGAAGGCCCTCGTTCAGCAGCTCGCGCAGCGACTCCACGTCCGTCGTGGCGCGGGAGATGAGCCGGCCCGAGGTGTAGCGCTCGTGGAAGTCGACGCTGAGCGTCTGGGCGTGGCGGAAGATCCGGCCGCGCAGATCGAGCAGCACGCTCTGGTTGACGCGGGCGGACGTCACGATGAAGGCAGACTGCAGTGCGCCCGAGGCGAGCGCGCACAGCAGGTAGCCGGCGCCCACCGCGATCAGCGGGCCCCGGTCGTGGTCGCGGAACGCGGGCACCGCCCGGTCGATGGCGTACGCCACCAGCAGCGGACCGGCCTGCACCGCCGCCTGCTGGAGCAGCATCAGCACCGTGGTCAGAACGACCCGGGCCCGCATCGGCGCGAGCAGGGAACGCAGCAGCGCGCCCGTCGCGCCCGGGGGAGAGGGCAGCACGTCCCGGTCGAAGTCGTCGCCGTCACCGGGGGAGAGGGCGGGGTCCGGGCGGTCCTCGCCGTCGAGGGCGGGATCGGACGTCGTCGGCGCGGTCATCGTTCGGCCTTCGCTTCCTCGTCGTCGGCGGTAGCGGCGTCCTCGCCGGCCGCCGCCGGTTCCTTGCCTGCCGTGCCCGGGCTCCGGCCGCCGGCCGGGCGCTCCGTCTCGAGGGCCTCGTACGACAGCGCGGCGGCCTCGTCGGTGCCGTCGAGGCCGGACATCAGGTGCGCGTACTCGGCGTTGGCGCGCAGCAGTTCGTGGTGGGTGCCGACGGCGGTGATCCGGCCGCCGGACAGCAGGGCGACCCGGTCGGCGAGCTGCACCGTGGACGGCCGGTGGGCCACGATCAGCGCCGTCGTGTCGGCGAGCACCCGGCGCAGCGCGGCCTCCACGGCGGCCTCCGTGTGCACGTCCAGCGCGGACAGCGGGTCGTCCAGGACGAGGAAGCCGGGCCTGCCGACGACCGCGCGGGCCAGCGCGAGCCGCTGCCGTTGCCCGCCGGACAGGCTCAGGCCCTGCTCGCCGACGGGGGTGTCCCCGCCCTGCGGCAGGCTGTGCACGAAGTCGGCCTGGGCGACGGAGAGGGCGTGCTCCAGCTCCGGTCCGCCGGCGTCCGGGCCCGCGCCCATCAGGACGTTCTCCCCGACGGTCGCCGAGAACAGGGTGGGTTCCTCGAAGGCCACGGCGACCTGGGTGCGGACCCTCTCGCGGGGCATGGAGGTGATGTCCTCGCCGTCGAGGGTGATGCGGCCCGAGGTCGCCTCGTGCAGGCGCGGGACGAGCGCGGTGAGCGTGGTCTTGCCGCTGCCCGTCGCGCCCACCAGGGCCATGGACTCGCCGGGGCGGATGTGCAGGTTCACGCCGTCCAGGACGGGCGGGGAGCCGGGGGGCGCGTCCGGGTAGCGGAAGGTGACGTCCTCGAAGCGCAGGCCGTCGCGGCGCCCGCCCCCCGGCCCGCCCGCCGGGTCCCCGTCGCGCGGCCCCGGGTCCTCCTCCGGCGCGTCCATCACCTCGAAGTAGCGTTCTGTGGCCGTCGCCGCCTCCTGGCTCATGGCCAGCAGGAACCCGATGGAGTCGACCGGCCAGCGCAGGGCGAGCGCCGTCGACAGGAACGCGACGAGCGTGCCCGCGGACAGGTCGCCGTCCGCGACCTGCACGGAGCCCACCACGAGCGCCGCGCCGATGGCCAGTTCGGGCAGGGCGACGATGACGCCCCAGATCGTCGCCAGCAGGCCCGCCTTGCGCAGCTCCGTGCCGAGCAGCGTGCCCGACAGGGCGCGGAACGCGCGCGCCTGGCTGCGGTGCCGTCCGAAACCCTTGATGATGCGGATGCCGAGCACGCTCTCCTCGACGACCGTCGTCAGGTCCCCCACCTGGTCCTGCGCGAGCCGCGCCACGCGCGCGTAGCGCTTCTCGAAGTACACGCAGGTGACCATCACCGGGACGGCGGGCCCGAGGATCACCAGCCCGAGCGTCCAGTCCTGCATCAGCATGATGATCACGCCGACCAGGATGGTTACGCCGTTGACCAGCAGGAACGTCAGCGGGAACGCCAGGAACATGCGCAGCAGCATCAGGTCCGTGGTCGCGCGGGACAGCAACTGCCCCGACGCCCACCGGTCGTGGAAGGCGACCGGCAGCCGCTGGAGGTGCCGGTACAGATCGGCCCGCATCTCCGCCTCGACGTGCGACAGGGGCCGCGCCACGAGCCAGCGCCGCAGCCCGAACAGCAGCGCCTCGCCGGTCCCGAGCAGCAGCAGGTACAGCGCGCCGAGCCACACGCCCCCCGGGTCCCGGCCGGCGACCGGCCCGTCCACCATCCACTTCAGGACGAGCGGGATCACCAGCCCCACGCAGGACGCGGTGACGGCGATGAACGCGGCGGTGAACAGCCGCACCCGCACCGGCCGGACATAGGGCCACAGTCGGAGGAGGGCGCGGAGGGCGGAACGGTCGTCGGCGTTGACGGGTTTCGTGGACATCAGCGGCGAGCCTACGGAACACCACTGACACTGCCCACCGATATTCCCGGCCCGGGCCCGGCGCCCCGCGCCCATGGACCGGCCCCCTCCGGCCGGCCGCCTGGGAACGGCGGCCCGCCACGGCCCGGCGGCCTGTGATCCTGGGATCTTCGCAGGTCAGCCGCCTGTGAACCGAAGTTCTCCCTCGCATCGGCCACCAGGGGGACCGCCCCGTTCCGCCGGGGCCCACGGCCCGCCCGCCGCTCCTCCGGCCCCCGCCGTCGACCGGCCCGGCCCCGCCCGTCGACCGGCCCGGCCCCCGCCTCCCCACGGCCCGTCCGCCGCTACCCCCGCCCCCGCCGTCCACCGGCCCGGCTCCCGCCCGTCCACGCCCCGCCCCGCGCGGCCGGGAGGGGGCCCTCCGGTACGCCGTCGAGGGCGCCGGCGGCCGGGACCGCGCCGGTGGCCCCCGGCGGCACGATTCGGCGGCCGGAACCCGAACCGGCAGGCATGGAAAGGGGGCAACGCGGTGAAGTAGACGGCAGGGGCCGGGCTCGCCTCCCGCCGAAGTCGGTACGGAACGGTGACAGTGGCACGACACCGACGCCCCTGACCGTCTGGTTACTATGCGCCAAGTGCGCGCCAAGCGCCTTGGGGGCGGGCCCCGCGGGGGCCCTGCGAGGGGAGAAGACAAGTGAACGTGCGACCGATACCGGGGGCTTCGGTTGACGTGCGGGGCAGGCGCCGGCGCCGGGGCGCCGCGGCACTGATGCTCGGTACCGTACTGCTGGCCGTCACCGCCTGCGGGGGCGGCGACCCGGACTCCGGCGGCGAGGACGGCAAGGGCCCGGGGGTCGCGGAGAGCAAGCAGTCGGAGGCGGTCGTCACGATCGTCCCGAAGAACGGCACGAAGTCCGTCGACACCAGCGGCGACCTGAAGGTCACCGCCGCCAGTGGCAAGCTGACCGAGGTCGTGGTCAGGACCGCCGACGGCGAGAAGGTGGACGGGAAGATATCCGGCGACGGCGCCACCTGGACGCCGTCCACCCACCTGGCCGCCGCCACCAAGTACGCGGTGCACGCGGTCGCCGAGGACTCCGAGGGCCGCGAGGCCGCCGCCGAGTCCGCCTTCAGCACCCTCAGCCCGAAGAACACCTTCATCGGCCACTTCACCCCCGAGGACGGCTCCACCGTCGGCGTGGGAATGCCGTTCTCGCTGAACTTCACCCGGGGCATCACCCACCCCGAGGACGTGGAGAAGGCCGTCACCGTCAAGACCGAACCGGCCGTGGAGGTCGCCGGCCACTGGTTCGGCAACGACCGTCTCGACTTCCGCCCCGAGAAGTACTGGAAGCCCGGCACCAAGGTGACCGTCGAACTGAACCTCGACGGCGTGGAAGGCCGCCCCGGCGTCTACGGCGAGCAGGCCAAGACGGTGAAGTTCACCATCGGCCGCAGCCAGGTCTCCACCGTCGACGTCAAGACGAAGAAGATGAAGGTCGTCCGCGACGGAAAGCTCGTCAGGACCGTCCCCGTCACCACCGGCAAGCCCGGCTACGACACCTGGAACGGCCAGATGGTCGTCAGCGAGAAGCACCCCGTGACCCGCATGAACGGCGAGACGGTCGGCTACGGCGGCGAGTACGACATCAAGGACGTCCCGCACGCCCTGCGCCTGACCACCTCCGGCACCTTCCTGCACGGCAACTACTGGGGCGGCGACGCCTTCGGCAACTACAACGCCAGCCACGGCTGCATCGGCCTGCGCGACGTGCGCGGCGGCTGGGACAAGAAGGCGCCCGCCGCCTGGTTCTTCAAGAACGCGATGATCGGCGACGTCGTCGTGGTGAAGCACTCCAAGGACAAGACCGTCGCCCCGGACAACGGCCTCAACGGCTGGAACATGTCCTGGGCGGACTGGAAGTCCTGACCCCTCCGTACGACGGCGGGCCCGGTGTGAGCGATCGCACCGGGCCCGCCGTCGTTAGTGCCCGTTAACCTGCCTGCATGACCGTGAATCTCGAAGTCGCCGAGGGCGTCGGCACGCTCCGCCTGCACCGCCCGCCGATGAACGCGCTGGACATCGCCACCCAGGACCGGCTCAAGGAACTCGCCGAGGAGGCCACGCGCCGCGACGACGTGCGCGCCGTGGTGATCTACGGCGGCGAGAAGGTGTTCGCGGCGGGCGCGGACATCAAGGAGATGCAGGTGATGGACCACGCCGCGATGGTCCATCGCGCCCGCGCCCTGCAGGACTCCTTCACCGCCGTCGCCCGCATCCCCAAGCCGGTCGTCGCCGCCGTCACCGGCTACGCCCTCGGCGGCGGCTGCGAGCTGGCCCTGTGCGCGGACTACCGCATCGCCGCCGACGACGCCAAGCTCGGCCAGCCCGAGATCCTGCTCGGCCTGATCCCCGGCGCCGGAGGCACCCAGCGCCTCGCCCGGCTCGTCGGCCCCTCCCGGGCCAAGGACCTCATCTTCACCGGCCGGATGGTGAAGGCGCAGGAGGCGCTGACGCTGGGCCTCGTGGACCGGGTCGTCCCCGCCGCCGACGTGTACACCGAGGCGCACGCCTGGGCCGCGAGGCTCGCCCGGGGCCCGGCCGTCGCGCTGCGCGCCGCCAAGGAGGCCGTCGACACCGGCCTGGAGACGGACATCGACACCGGCCTCGCCGTGGAGCGGACCTGGTTCGCGGGCCTGTTCGCCACCGAGGACCGCGAGCGCGGCATGCGCAGCTTCGTCGAAGACGGCCCGGGCAAGGCGAAATTCCTCTGACCGTCCGTCCCGGGCCCTCGGAATTCGGGTCTTACACCCCCAATTGGCACGATGTCTGATTCGGGTCCCCCGGCACGAGCCGCTGTGGCAGCCTTGACTCTGCTTCAAATCCAGCCGTGCCGAGGGAGTCCGTCGATTGCCTCCAGTCGAACCGTTGCCGCAGGCCGGACGGGCTGTCACCGACGTCGGGGTGCCATCGGCACATGCCACCGGACAGTCACGAACCGGGACGTTCCGGCGTACGGGTTCTCCCGGAACGGCCCCGGTGCCCGCCCCGGGCCGCCATGATGGGCCCATGGCAGGGGTGAAGGGTGCCGAACAGCCGCGGGGAGGCGACCGCGCCGCCCCGCGCTGGTCACCGGGAGTCGAGGACGAACGCGGCCTCAGAGCCCTCGACGTGTACGGCAACCCGGCCGAGGGCGAGGTGCTGCTGCCGTCCCTGCCCGAGTCCGCCGGCACCGCCCGCCGCCTCGCCCAGGTCGTCGTCCTGCGCCACTGGGGCCTGACGCCCAAGCATGCGGAGTGCGCCGTCCTGCTGGTCTCCGAACTCGTCGGCAACGCCGTACGGCACACCGGAGCGCGGGTCTTCGGGCTGCGGATGGCGCGCCGCCCCGGGCATGTGCGCTTCGAGGTGCGCGACCCCTCGCGCGGGCTGCCCTGCCTGATGCCGGTCCAGGAGATGGACGTCAGCGGCCGGGGGCTGTTCCTCGTCGACAAGCTGTCCGACCGCTGGGGCGTGGACCTGCTGGCGCGCGGCAAGACCACCTGGTTCGAGATGAGGGTCGCCGAGCGGTGACCCCCGGCGGGCCGGTCTGCCCGGCGAGGCCCGTACCCCGCCCCCGACCGGGCGCGGCGGCCGGTAATCTGACGGGCGACAAGCAGGACGATCGACTGATCACAGCATGAAACGAAGGGCGGACCGGTGGCCGACATCGAGGAAGCGCGCAAGCAGTTCGAGCGGATCGACCTGGACGGGGACGGCCTCATCACCGCCGCGGAGTTCAAGAGCGCCCTGGCACAGCAGGGCGACTGGAACGTCACCGAGTCGGTCGCCCAGGCGATCATCAACAGCCGTGACCTGAACGCCGACAAGGTCATGTCGTTCGACGAGTTCTGGGCCTACCTCAACAAGTAGCCCGGCGCGCCGCACGCGACGCCGCACAGGGGCGCGGGCCCCCTCACCTCGGGGGGCCGCGCCCTTCGCCGTGCCCCGGTCCGTCAGTCCTTGTTTGCCCACGCGCGCAGGGCCGCCCGGCTCTCGAAGTCCGCGACGTTCTTGTCGAGCGGGCTGTCGGTGTACTGGTGGAAACGCCACGAGGCCTCGATGCGGGGCTTGCCCGCCGTCACGTAGTCGGCGATCCAGAGGCCGTCACCGGCGTACGAGGTGGTGTCGATGTTCAGCCAGAAGTGACGGTTCGAGTAGAGAAGCACCCGGTTGTCCGGCCGGAGTTCCTTCACCTTTCTGATGAAACGGTCCTTCTCGGCGTTGCTGGGATGCGTGCCCTCACCGTTGGTCTCCCAGTCGACCGCGAGGAGGTCTCCGGCCCGCTCCGGGGCCTTGCTCACGAAGTACTCCGCCTGAGCCGTGAGATTCCCCGGCCAGAGGAAGTGGTAGAAGCCGACGACGAGCCCGGCGTCACGGGCCGTCTTCGTCTGGGCCGCGAGTCTGGGATTGACGTAACTGCGGCCCTCCGTCGCCTTGACGAAGACGAAGGACAGGCCGTCGGTGTCGTAGGAGGAGGACTGGTAGGCGCTCACGTCTATGCCGCGCAGCATGAGAACTCCCTTGCAGTGCCGGTGGGGGAGAGGGACGGGCCGGGAGAGGGTGCCGGGACCGACTCCGTGCCCCACTCATATGCCCCACAGTGGCACGGGCGATTCCGCGTCCGGCCGGAAACGCCGGCTGCCGTCACCCGGCGAACACCGGGGCCCACGCCACGGGCACGGACGTACCCACCGGTCCTCCCGGCCGCCCGAAGCCCCCGCGCCCCCGCGCCCCCGCGCCCCCGCGCCCCCGCGCCCCCGCGCCCGCGCGGTCCGGGTACCGGTGCCCCGCGGTCCGGGTCCCGGTGCTCGCGCGCCGCCCCGGTCCCCGCGCCCGCCCGGTCCGGGTCCGGCCGGGCCGCGCTCTCAGCACTCGATGATGTTCACCGCGAGCCCGCCGCGGGCCGTCTCCTTGTATTTCACGGACATGTCCGCGCCCGTGTCCCGCATCGTCTTGATGACCTTGTCCAGGGACACCTTGTGGGAGCCGTCGCCGCGCATGGCCATGCGGGCGGCCGTCACGGCCTTCACCGCGGCCATGCCGTTGCGCTCGATGCACGGGATCTGGACGAGGCCGCCGACCGGGTCGCAGGTCAGGCCCAGATTGTGCTCCATGCCGATCTCCGCGGCGTTCTCCACCTGCTCCGGGGAGCCGCCGAGGACCTCCGCGAGTGCGCCCGCCGCCATCGAGCAGGCGGAGCCGACCTCGCCTTGGCAGCCGACCTCGGCGCCGGAAATGGAGGCGTTCTCCTTGAACAGCATGCCGATCGCGCCGGCCGCCAGCAGGAAGCGGACCACGCCCTCCTCGTCGGCACCGGGCACGAAGTTCATGTAGTAGTGCAGGACCGCCGGGATGATGCCGGCCGCGCCGTTCGTCGGGGCGGTCACCACCCGGCCGCCCGCGGCGTTCTCCTCGTTCACGGCCATGGCGTACAGGGTGATCCACTCCATGGCCAGCGCCTTCGGGTCGCCCTCGGAGCGCAGCTTGCGCGCGGTGTTCGCGGCGCGGCGGCGCACCTTCAGGCCGCCCGGCAGGATGCCCTCGCGGGACATGCCGCGCTTCACGCACGCCTGCATGACCCCCCAGATCTCCAGCAGACCGGAGTGGATCTCCTCCTCGGTGCGCCAGGCCCGCTCGTTCTCCAGCATCAGCGCGGAGATCGACAGACCCGTCTCCCGGGTCAGGCGCAGCAGCTCGTCACCCGTGCGGAATGGATACTTCAGTGCGGTGTCGTCGAGCTTGATCCGGTCGGCGCCCACCGCGTCCTCGTCCACGACGAAGCCGCCGCCGACCGAGTAGTACGTCTTCGCCAGCAGCTCCGCCCCGGAGGCGTCGTGCGCCCGCATGGTCATGCCGTTGGCGTGGTACGGCAGGGCCGTGCGGCGGTGCAGGACGAGGTCCTCGTCGTGGGAGAAGGCGATCTCGTGGTCGCCGAGCAGGCGCAGCAGCCCGGCCGCGCGGATCTTCTCGACGCGCTCGTCGGCCGTCTCCACGTCGACCGTACGGGGCGAGTCGCCCTCCAGGCCGAGCAGCACGGCCTTGGGCGTGCCGTGGCCGTGCCCGGTCGCGCCGAGCGAGCCGAACAGTTCGGCCCGGACGCGGACGACCGCGTCGAGCAGGCCCTCGTTGCGCAGCCGCCGGGCGAACATGCGGGCCGCGCGCATCGGGCCCACCGTGTGGGAGCTGGAGGGGCCGATGCCGATCGAGAACAGGTCGAAGACCGAGACGGCCACGGAGTACTCCTTGCGGGGTGGTGCGGAGTGGGGCGGGAGGACGGGTGCCGCACGGGGTGCCGCGCGGCACCCGTCCGGGGGGCTACTTGTTCAGCCCGGGGTACAGCGGGTGCTTTCCGGCCAGTGCCGCCACCCGCGCCTTGAGGGCCGAGACGTCGTACGACGGCTTCAGCGCCTCGGCGATCACGTCCGCGACCTCGGCGAAGTCCTCGGCCGTGAAACCGCGGGTGGCCAGCGCCGGCGTGCCGATCCGCAGGCCGGACGTCACCATCGGCGGACGCGGGTCGTCCGGGATCGCGTTGCGGTTGACGGTGATGCCCAGCTCGTGGAGGCGGTCCTCGGCCTGCTGGCCGTCCAGCTCGGACGCGCGCAGGTCCACCAGGACCAGGTGCACGTCCGTGCCGCCGGACAGCACGTCCACGCCCACGGCCCGCACGTCGTCCCGGACGAGACGCTCGGCGAGGATGCGGGCGCCCTCCAGCGTACGGCGCTGGCGCTCCTTGAAGTCCTCGGAGGCGGCCACCTTGAACGCCACGGCCTTGGCGGCCACCACGTGCTCCAGCGGGCCGCCCTGCTGACCGGGGAAGACGGCCGAGTTGATCTTCTTGGCGAGTTCGGCGGTGGACAGGATCACACCGCCGCGCGGGCCGCCCAGCGTCTTGTGCGTCGTGGTGGTGACCACGTGCGCGTGCGGCACCGGGTTGGGGTGCAGCCCGGCCGCCACCAGCCCGGCGAAGTGCGCCATGTCGACCATCAGGTACGCGCCGACCTCGTCCGCGATCCGGCGGAATGCGGCGAAGTCAAGCTGCCGCGGGTAGGCCGACCAGCCGGCGACGATCAGCTTCGGCCTGGTCTCCTTGGCGAGGCGCTCCACCTCGGCCATGTCGACCCGGCCGTCGTCGCCCACGTGGTAGGCGACGACGTCGTACAGCCTGCCGGAGAAGTTGATCTTCATGCCGT
>DASTDN010000307.1:0-3875 GCA_035710365.1 Streptomyces sp.
ACCGTCGTCGGCCGGCAGCCGATCGCGCAGGCGCACGGCATGACGGTCGCCGAGCTGGCGCTGCTGTTCAACGGGGAGTTCCTGACCGACCCCGTCCCCCTGGAGACCGTGCGGATGACGGGCTGGAAGCGCTCGGACTTCTACGACGCCTCGGGGCTGCCCTGGGTGCCGCCGAGCCCGAACATGCCGACGCCCGACACCGCCCTCGTGTACTCCGGCACCTGTCTCTTCGAGGGGACGAACCTGTCGGAGGGGCGGGGCACGACCCGCCCGTTCGAGCTGCTGGGCGCGGAGGGCGTCGACGGGCGCTGGGCCGCCGCCGCGAACGAACTCGGCCTGCCGGGCGTGCGGTTCCGGGAGGCGTACTTCGCGCCCACCTTCTCCAAGTGGCAGGGCAAGACCGTCGGGGGCGTGCAGATCCATGTGGAGGACCGGGTCGCGTTCGACCCCGTCCTGACCGGGGTCGCGCTGCTGGTGACCGCGAAGCGGACCTGGAGCGGCTTCGCCTGGCGGTCGGACAACTGGATCGACAAGCTGACCGGTTCCACGCAGGTGCGCACGGCGATCGACGCGGGCGCGGACCCGGACGAGGTGGCGGCGGGCTGGCGGGACGAGCTGGCGGCGTTCCGCAGGACGCGCGCGCAGTACCTGCTGTACCGCTGACACGGCCGTACCCCAGAGACGGCACGGGCCGGGGCGCGCGCCCCGGCCCGCCCGCGGTCCCGGCCCGTCCCCGGCCCGTCCCTGGTCCCCGGCCCGTCCGCGGTCGCCGCTCGGCTCAGCGGTGCGAGGTGAACTCCACCACCTGCTGATACGTCGGGCGGTTCTGCCAGGCGATCTTCCCGTGCTTGATGCCGCCGAGGGCGCGGTGGCTGATGGCGTCGGCGCACCACTGGTCGCCCGCCGCGCACAGCTCGTCGCCGGGGTAGACCTGCGCGGACGTCTTCGCCGCGGCCTCCCCCAGGCTGGTCAGGAGGGCGGTGCGGCAGGCTCCGAGGTCACCGCCGCCGCAGTACGCGCGCGCCAGCGGCCCGCGCACCTCCTCGCCGAGGACGGCCCTGATGTCCTTGTCGACATAGCTCCACCAGCCGTACTGGAAGGCGCTCCCGGCGTGCCCCCCGGTCGCGCCGTGCCCGGCGGACGGCGACTCGTCGACGGGCAGGTTGGCGGTGAAGGCGTCGTACAGCCCGGCACCGAGGCCCGGCTCGAACTGGGCCTTCACCAGGAGCGGCCACCACGCGTCGAGGACGCGGATCGCGTCGGCGTGGGCGTACTTCTTCGAACCCGCCGCCGTCTCGGTGCGCAGGGCGCCGTCCGACAGCCAGGCCCGCAGCCGGTCCACGGCCGTCGCGGCCGCGGGGTCGGTGACCGGCGCGCTGTCGATCACCTTCAGCAGCCCGGCCAGGACCTGCTCGGCCCGCAGGTCCGCGAGGCCCGCCTGCGCCATCGCCCGCACCAGCGAGGCCCGGGTCACCCCGCCCTCCGCGACCAGTGCCCGCACCCGGTCGTCGAGCAGGTCGCCCCGGTGCACGGAGCCCTCGCCCCAGGGCGCGGCCGTGTAGTCGGCGGCCTGCTTGTTGTTCCAGGAGATGTAGTAGTCCTGGTCGACGGAGTTCGGGTGCTCGGCCGGCGGCGTGTACGCGGCCCGGTTGGTGACCGGGTCCCAGTCCCGCCACTCGTACGACGGCCGGGCCCACGCCGGGAACTCCGCGTCGACGCCGCCCGCCCGCACCGGGTTGTCGCCGCTGTTGTAGTACGCGGTGTGCGCCGAGTCGGCGTAGAACCAGTTGAAGGTGAAGTTGATGTGCTGCACCGCCCGCTGGAAGGACTCCGGGCCGGACACGTAGCCCGGGTCGTTGAGCATCTGGAAGCCGATGATCGAGTCGGTCTCGTGCAGGAACGACGAGCGCAGGGTGGTGTACGCGACCTTCTTGCCGCCGACGGTGGCCCGGTGGGTGACCGGCCCGTAGGCGGTGCGCCAGACCCGCATGGTGTACGAGCCCGCGGCGGTGCCGTCGGCGACGGTCGGCTTCCAGGCGTTCTTCCGCTCGACCTTCTCCATGGCCGTGCAGGTGCCGCGGTACAGGTAGTGGTGGTCGTCCTGGCACAGTTCGACGGCGTACGCGTCGATGATGTCCTGGCCGGAGGTGGTCGCGCTCCAGGCGTAGTCCTGGCCGCGGCCGAGTTCCACGTACATGCTCAGGCCCGCGAAGGAGGCGCCGCGGGCGCTGAGGCCGGGTCCCTGGATCTCCTGGAGCATGAGGAGCTGCGGCGCGAAGTAGCCGGTCTGCGGGCCGAACACGGCGACCGGGTGGCCGCTCGCGGTGTGCTCGCCGCCCACGACGAGGGCGTTGGACATGCCGCGCCGGGCCGAGGACAGGGCGCGGGTGACCGCGTCGCCGGTGGTCCCGGCGGCGGCCGGGGTGGCCGCGCTGCCCGTACGGTCGTACACCAGCGGCTCGCTCGTCACCGAACCGGCGTCGGGGAGGGCGGCGCCCTGCGGGTCCCGCGGTTTCTCCCCGTAGGGGAAGCTGCCGTCGTGGACGGTGAGGACGGCCTCGGGGTCGTTGCGCTCGCGGAAGGACTCCCAGACCCTGGTGCCCTCCGCCACGCCGTACTTCTCCTGCGCGGCCATCAGGGACAGCGCGTTGTTGACCTCGCCGCCGCCCCCGGAGCCGAACAGCGAGCCGATCACGGAGGCCAGCGCGACCATGTCGGTGGCCTTGAAGTGCTCGATCGTGCCCGCGTTGGTGAGGGAGTCCTTGTGGCCGGTGAGGACGTACTCGCCGGGGAAGTAGCGGCCCTGGTCGGAGGCGTCGATGTAGGCGTTGACGCCGTCCAGGTAGGCGTCGACGTCGGCGAGGGCCTGCCGGCCGCGCTCCCCGTTGGAGGCGGCGGCGCTGTCTATCTGGGCCTGCAGCTCCGCCTCGGTGTACGGGGCGCCGCGCCAGAACTCCTGCTCCAGGCCCTGGTTCGCCGGGGCGCCGCCCGCGAAGGGCGTCAACTGGCCGCGCCCGACGTGCCGGAAGAGGTCCATGAGCCACAGCCGGTCCTGGGCCGCCGCGTAACCGGCGCCGAACTCCGTGCCGTACCGGGTCGTTCCGGTGATGTGCGGCACGCCGGTCTTCCTGTCGCGGACGATCGTGACGTCGCCGCGTCCGGCCGGGCGCACGGTGGAGGCGATCTGGTCGGCGGGGACCCCGAACGAGGCGTCGTTGAAGAAGCTGTTGATCTCGTCGTTGGTGAGCGTCGGATGGCCCGTCGCGAGGCGGGCGTAGGGGCCGAGCTGGTCCTCGGCGTGCGCGGGCTGGATGCCGAGGGACTGGTTGAGGAGGATCTCGGCGAGGGTGGCGTTGCCGTTCTGGCCGGGCGGCAGGATGTCCGAGCACTGGCCGCCGCAGTGGTCGCCGTCCGCGGCGGCGGACGCGGCGGACGCCCTCGCGGCGGGCCCGGCGGCCGGTTCCGCGGCGACCGCTGGGGACAGCGGTGACAGAAGACCGGCCATCAGCGCGCATACAGCGGCGGACTTCAGGAACCCGTGGATTCCGTGGGGAGTTCTCAGTCTGACGAGGGCGGTACGTGGGGTGCGCCGTGACATGGCAGCTCCTCCCGACGGGGTTGGCCGACGTTAGCGCCGGTATCCCCGGGATTGAAGGTGAACATGCGTCAAGTTCGCGTGGAGGCGCAATCGGCACACGGGTCACGGGAGTTGACCCGGTCGCGCTCCGCCGGTCCCCGGAGGGTCCGGAAATCGGATGGAGCCGAATCGCGTGTCGATACGTCTACTCGAGGACTGCTCGGCGCCGTCCCCGCGACGGCACCGCAGCGAACGGACACAAAAGGTGCAAGTGTGACGGAGGTGCAGGACGATGGCC
>DASTDN010000308.1:0-2888 GCA_035710365.1 Streptomyces sp.
AGAAGTCCCTCCCCGAGCCGTGGCGGTCGGGGCTGGAGACCGCGGCGCGCGGCCAGTGTTCCCGTGCGGCGTTCCCGCGTGGGGTGCCGGGCGGGCCCGTAGGGGTCCTTCCGCGAGCCGTGGCGGTCGGGGCTGGAGACCGCGGCGCGCGGCCGGTGTTCCCGTGCGGCGTTCCCGCGTGGGGTGCCGGGCGGGCCCGTACGGGTCCCTCCCCGAGCCGTGGCGGTCGGGGCCGGAGAAGCCGGGGAGGGGGAGCGGGTCCCGCCGCCCCGGCCTCGGGTGGCGGCGCGGATCAGACGAGCGCCAGCCGTGCCTGCGCGGACCGGGTCCCCCCGTAGGTGAAGGAGAAGTGCTCCCGCGTCCCGTAGCTGCAGGCCTGCTTCGTGTTGTAGCCGCCGTTTCCGGCGTTGATGCGGACGACCGCGCACTTGCCGTCCCAGCGGGTGTCCTCCAGCCAGCCGGCCACGGTGACGTTGTTGCCCGAGCAGCGCAGCGTCCAGTGCGCCTCCGCGCCGGGGATGAGCGGGGAGGCCTCGGACGGGCACGTGGCGGCCTCCGCGGTACCGGCGGCACCGAGGGCCAGACCGCCGGCGAGGACGACCGCGGAGAGGGTGGAGGTGAGGGTCTTGCGGACAGCGGACACGAGTGACTCCTTGGAGACGAAGTGGGACGAGAAGGAGGAAGAGCGCGCGGACGGAGCAGTGCGGGAGGCAAGCGGCCCGGTCGGGGCGGAGCGGAACGCCACCGGGGACCGGCCCCCGCAGCACCGTTCGCCGCTTCAGGATGACCCCGGTGACGGCCTGGCAGAAGGACCTGCCGGGGACCGGCCCAGGCGCCTTCATGCGGCATCCCCGTGCCTGGCGCACAACCGCCTGACCTGCTGTTATGTCATCCCTTTCATGCCGTCTGACGCCGCCTCCCCCAATCCTTGCGGCCGCCGCCCGGTCCGCCGCCGTCACGCCGCCTCGGACGCGGACGCGGTGAGGTAGGGCCGCGTGGGCCTCGGCTTCTGCTGCGCGGGTGCGCCGGCCGACGGCTGCTGGTGCACGAGCAGCGCGAGCCAGGTCCCCGGGTCCGCCCTGCCGGTCACGGGCAGGCAGTACGTGCGCTGGAAGAACCCCAGGTCCTCGGCGGTGACCGAGGTGAACCTCCCGGACACCGGCGTCCCACCCTGGCCAACGTTGTCAAGAAGTTCCTGGAGGGCCACGACATGACGCCCCTCGGAGCCCGGACCGACCTCCGGCACCAGCTCGGGCCAGGTGTCCGGCCCCACCTCGCCGTCGGGTGCCAGGGCCCGCGTGCGCTGGAACTCCATGACGGCGTCGCGGGTCTCCTCGCGGAAACGGCCGTCGGCGGAAACCGGATAGCCGTACCACTTCAGCAGGTGCTGGAGCGCCCGGGCGCGCGTGGACCGGTCCCGCCCGCTCATCCGCAGCAGCGGCCATTCGTACGTCGTCCCGCGCGTCGGGGAAGCGCCGACGGCTCCCTCGGCCGCCCCGCCGGACACGTACCCGGTGACGCCCGTGACGGGCGCCGCGTCCCCGCCCACGGAGGGCACCTCCCGGTCGGGGACGACCAGCACGTGCACGGCGGCCCCGGCGGTGAAGGCCACCACCACGGCCGTCGTCATCAGCGCGGGCAGCGCCCACTCCAGGCGCGGCCGGCCCACCGCCACGTGGTCCCCGCCCGAACCGGTCGCGCCGGACGTGGCGAGGGTGGCGGCCCCGGCGGCGGGGGCCGACGCCGGGGCGGGTTCCGGCCGGCTGTTCGCCCGGCCGCGCTGCCGGCCGGTCTCCGCCAGCGCGGCCCGGCACAACGCGCGCGCCTGCGGCAACTCCGAAGCCGGTGCGCGCAGCTGGGCGTGCAGGGCGTCCACGATGCGCAGCGGCGCGTTGGCCGGATGCCCGGCGTTCAGGTAGCGCGACAGCGTGGTCTGGTCGACGCCCAGCCTCGCGGCGAGTGCCTGCTGCGTGGGCCGGTCGCCGGCCGCCGTCGCGGCCTCCTCCCACCACCGCCGGAGCAGCGTGGCCAGCTCCGCACCGGCCTGCGGCTGCCGCCGCTCCGGCTGGTCCGGCCGGGGGCCGGGCCGGTCCCCGCCCTCGCGCTCATGCGTCGGCCCGGTGCTCTTCCCGGGCCCGTGCCCGAGTCCCCGCCCGTGTCCCTGCTCGGGCTCGCGTCCCGGCTTCCGCCTCATGGCCGTGCCTCCCCATCAGCCCCGTGCGGACCCGCCGGGTTCCCGCACGGCTGCGCGACGGCACCGCGGCCCACCGGCAGTCCTCGTTCCCCCCACAGGCCCGCCCCGGAAATTCCGTTTGTACGAGCATTCACCCGTAAGGCTGCCCGCCTCGGGCCGCCCGGTATGCGGCACTCACCCGGAATGAGGACACCACACCGGCCAGGGCGGACGCGCGCGCGAAATTTCCGCCCACGGCGTGCAACCCTTCCCGCGCAACGTGGGTCGTACATGGCATCAGGGCGCCTGACGGGGGAGATCCGGGGGGATGCGGGCGGTTCCTGGAGGAGGGGAAGGCTAAGAGGGTCCGGTCGTCACCGACCGGACCCTCGTAGTTTCACCGGCCCCGGCACCCGAGCCCCGGCACCCGAGCCCCGGCACGTGGCACCCGGCCCCCCGTCTCCGGCACCCGGCCCGCGGAGGCCCGCGGCCTCCGGCGCCACGGGTTCGCAGCCCCTGGTGCCAGAGGTTCCCGGTCCCGGCTCACCGGCTCCCGGTCACCAGGACGTCCTCAGCGGCGGGGAAGGAATTCTGGGCGCCCGGCTTCGTCACGGCGGCCGCCCCGACGCGCACCGCGTACGCCGCCGCCTCCGCGAGGCTCTCGCCCGCCCCCAGCCGCCAGGCCAGGGCGGCGGTGAACGCGTCACCGGCCCCG
>DASTDN010000309.1:0-5548 GCA_035710365.1 Streptomyces sp.
GCTCCCCTACCGGCGGCCTCCGCCTCGGTCTCACTCCCGGCTCCCGCACCGGCGGCAGCCTCGGTGCCGGCTCCCACACACGCGGCCTCAGCCTCTGTGTCGCCTCCGTCTCCTCCGGTGCCGTCGCCCGAGCGCCCCGCCACCGCCCTTCCCCCGAACAACACCTCCGCCCGTCGGCGCACCTCCTCCTCCAGCGCCTCACGGTGCCGGGACCGATGCCGGTAGCGGCGCCGTAACCGCTCCCGCTCGTGCAAGGGCCGTGGCGGACGGCGGTGGCGTGTACGGCCGTCGGAGGCGGGAGCCCGGCCTGGGCCGCTCGTGGCGGTCGTGACGCGTGAACGTGATCGAAGTGCCATGCGAGGAGGATCGGGCAGACCGCACGCCTCGCGATGATCTTGGTCATTTCCCGGGGACTACCCACCGGTTGTGGAAAACTCCGCCACCCACACGAGCGACCCGGCCACGACCTCAGCCCCCGCCCCCGCCCCTGCCCCTGCCCCTGCCCAAACCCTCACCCCGGTCCGGGCTTTACCCCTCCCCTGGTCCCCGCCCCGGCCCGGGCCCCGGGCACGGCCCCGGCCCCGGTTCACGCGCTGCCCCCGATCCCGATCAAGCCCCGGCCGTCCCCACATCCCCGTCCGGCCCCGGCCGACCCCCGCCCGGACCCCGCGATCCCCAGGCCCCGCCGTCCTACGTCACCGCGCCGAGACCACAACCCCCAGCAGCCCCGGTCCGGTATGCGCTCCGATCACCGCGCCCACCTCGCTCACATGGAGGTCCACCAGCCCGGACACCCTGGTCCGCAGGCGTTCGGCGAGGGCCGACGCCCTGTCGTGGGCGGCGAGATGATGCACCGCGACGTCGACCTCGGCGGCGCCCGCCCGCTCTGCGGCGATCTCCTCCAGGCGGGCGATCGCCTTGGCCGCCGTCCGTACCTTCTCCAGCAGGTCGATGCGGCCGTCGTCGAGTTTCAGCAGCGGTTTCACCGCGAGCGCCGAGCCGAACAGGGCCTGAGCGGCGCCGATCCGGCCGCCCCGGCGCAGATAGTCGAGGGTGTCGACGTAGAAGTACGCGGACGTGGCCGAGGCGCGTTTCTCCGCGGCGGTGACGGCCTCGTCCACCGTGCCGCCGGACTCCGCGGTCTCCGCCGCTGCGAGCGCGCAGAAGCCGAGGGCCATGGCGACCATCCCGGTGTCCACCACCCGCACCGGCACCGGCGCCTCGCGCGCCGCGAGGAGGGCGGCGTCGTACGTGCCGGACAGTTCGGCGGAGAGGTGCAGGGAGACGATGCCGGTGGCGCCGGACTCGGCGACCTCGCGGTAGGTTCGCGCGAACACCTCGGGGCTCGGGCGCGAGGTGGTGACCGAACGTCGCTTCTGCAACGCCTGGGCCAGGGACCGGGTCGAGATCTCGGTGCCCTCTTCGAGTGCCTGGTCGCCCAGGACCACGGTCAGCGGTACCGAGGTGATGCCGTGACGCTCCATCGCCCGGGCCGGCAGGTAGGCCGTGGAATCGGTGACGATGGCGACATGGCGGGACATGAGCTGGAGGTTACCTGGCCCCCGGGCCGTGTGGCAGCCCGGCCCGTGCACGCATCGCTCACGTGGTGCTTTCGGGGCGGGCCTTCTTCTGCCACGGGTAGGCGGGGCGCCGGGCCGACGGACCGAGCACCGGCCGGGACGGCTCGCCCGGCGTGTGCGATTGCGGCGCCCGGGCCTTCCGCGAAGCGTGTCCGTCTGCGGCCGACCCCGGCGTGGACCCGGCAGGATCCCCGCCTGCGGCCCCGGCCGGGGACTGCGCCGCGTGCCCCGCGGCACCCCCCGGCGCGGACGACGGCGCAGCCGACTGCTCTGCGGTGTCCCAGTGGCGCAGGGCGCCCGCCTCCATGTCGATCTGGGCGGTCAGGGACTCCAGGTCGTCCTCGGCGAAGCGTCGGGCGCGGTCGCGGGCGGCCCAGCGCAGGGAGTCCGCCGAGTGCGTGATGCGCTCGGTGCGTTCGCGCAGCGCGGGCAGCCGCTCGGTGAGCGCGGCCCGGTCCGGTTCGGACTCCAGGCGCCGCAGCTCGCCGTCCAGTTCGTGTCCGTGTGCGCTGAGCCGGTCGAACAGGGTGAGGGACTCCTTGAGCGACGCGTCCTCGGCCGCGCCCGCTTGCAGGGCGTCCCGCGTGGCCCGCATCGAGGTGCGCAGCTTCAGTCTCAGCTCGGCGATCTCGCCCGCCGGGCCGGGCTGGGCGAAGGACTTGGCCCGCAGGGTGTGGTCCTCGACCGTGCGCCGGGCCTGGGTGAGGGTGCGGTCCACGCCGCGCCTGGCCGCACCGACCGCCTTCACCGTGGCGTATCCGCCGAGGCTCACGAGCAGCACGAAAAGCAGGGCGAACGCGACGATCACTGCTTCCACGGTGCTCCTCCTCGTCGGGTCGCGGCCGGTCTCGCGCCGCTCTTCCACGGTAAACGCAACGGGCAGGTCCCGAGTTCCGGAAGAACCCCGAACCTGCCCGTGAAGCACCCCGGCTCATCCCCGACCCGGCCCCGGCCCGTCCCCTAGGGGACGGGCCCGGAACCGACCGGAACGAGGACCCACGCGAAAGGCGCGGCACCGCCGACCGCCCCACGGAGAGACCGCGAAGCGGCCCGCGCGGAGGCCACGGAGCGACTCACACCGGGACCGCCAAGCGACCCGCCCGCGCAGAGGCCGCGGAGCGACTCGCGCGACACCGTGGAGCGGCCCGCGGAGCGACCGCCGGTAAAGTCCGCCGCCTACGCCGGGACGATGTTCACCAGCTTCGGCGCGCGCACGATGACCTTGCGGATACCGGCCCCGCCCAGCGCGGCGACGACCTTGTCGTCGGCCAGCGCGGCCTTCTCCAGCTCGTCGTCCGAGATGCCCGGGGAGACCTCCAGGCGTGCCTTCACCTTGCCCTTGACCTGCACGACGCAGGTCACGGTCTCGTCCACCACGTACGCCGGATCGGCGACCGGGAAGTCCTGGTGGACGACCGAGTCGGTGTGCCCCAGCTTGCGCCACAGTTCCTCGGCGATGTGCGGGGCCAGCGGCGCGACCAGCAGCACCAGGGGCTCGGCGACGGACCGCGGCACCGGACCACCGGTCTTGGTCAGGTGGTTGTTCAGCTCGGTGACCTTGGCGATGGCGGTGTTGAAGCGCAGTCCCTCCAGGTCGCCGCGCACCCCGTCGATCGCCTTGTGCAGGGCGCGCAGCGTGTCCTCGTCGGGCTCGGTGCCGGCCACCGACAGGGCGCCGGTCGCCTCGTCCACGACGTTGCGCCACAGCCGCTGCAGCAGCCGGAACTGTCCGACCACCGCGCGCGTGTCCCACGGCCGGGACACGTCCAGCGGGCCCATGGCCATCTCGTACAGGCGCAGCGTGTCGGCGCCGTACTCGGCGCAGATCTCGTCCGGGGTGACCGCGTTCTTCAGGGACTTGCCCATCTTGCCCAGCACCCGGGAGACCTTCTCGCCCTGGTGGTAGTACGCGCCGTCGCGCTCCTCCACCTCGGCGGCCGGCACGGCGATGCCCCGGCTGTCGCGGTACACGTAGGCCTGGATCATGCCCTGGTTGAACAGCTTGTGGAACGGCTCGGCCGAGGAGATGTGTCCCAGGTCGTACAGCACCTTCGACCAGAAGCGCGCGTACAGCAGGTGCAGCACGGCGTGCTCGGCGCCGCCGACGTACAGGTCGACACCGCCGTGCGGCTGCCCCTCGCGCGGGCCCATCCAGTACTGCTCGACGGCCGGGTCGACCAGCTTCCCGGCGTTGCGGGGGTCCAGGTAGCGCAGCTCGTACCAGCAGGAACCGGCCCAGTTGGGCATGGTGTTGGTCTCTCGCCGGTACGCCCTCGGGCCCCGCCCGTCGCCCAGGTCCAGGGTGACGTCGACCCAGTCCGCGTTGCGCGACAGCGGCGTCTCGGGCTGGGTGTCGGCGTCGTCCGGGTCGAAGGTGCGCGGCGAGTAGTCCTCGACCTCGGGCAGCTCCAGCGGCAGCATCGACTCGGGCAGGGCGTGCGCGATGCCGTCCTCGTCGTAGACGATCGGGAAGGGCTCGCCCCAGTAGCGCTGACGGCTGAACAGCCAGTCCCGGAGACGGAAGTTGACGGTGCCCTCGCCGACGCCGGACCGCTCCAGCCACTCGGTGATGCGGGCCTTGGCCTCGACGACGCCCAGGCCGTCCAGGCTGACGCCCTCGCCCGACGAGTTGACGATCTTCGCGTCGTACGAGGCGAAGGCGTCGTCCCAGGTGGAGGTGTCCGTGCCGCGACCGTCCGTGGGCTCCACGACGCACCGCACGGGCAGTTCGAAGGCGCGCGCGAAGGCGAAGTCGCGCGCGTCGTGCGCCGGTACGGCCATGATCGCGCCGGTGCCGTAGCCCATCAGGACGTAGTCGGCGACGAAGACGGGGACCCGTGCGCCGTTGACCGGGTTGGTGGCGTACACGCCGGTGAAGACGCCGGTCTTGTCCTTGGCCTCGGCCTGCCGCTCCACGTCGGACTTGGCGGCGGCCTGGGCGCGGTACGCGGCGACGGCCTCGGCGGGCGTGGCGTGGCCGCCCGTCCACGCGGCGTGGGTGCCCTCCGGCCAGGCGTCCGGGGTGAACTTCTCGACCAGGGGGTGCTCGGGCGCCAGCACCATGTAGGTAGCGCCGAACAGGGTGTCCGGGCGGGTGGTGAAGACGGTGATGTGCTCCCCGTCGACGGGGAAGTCGACGCGGGCGCCCTCGGAGCGGCCGATCCAGTTGCGCTGCTGCAGCTTGATGGCCTCGGGCCAGTCCAGCTCGTCCAGGTCCTCCAGCAGCCGGTCGGCGTAGGCGGTGATGCGCATGTTCCACTGGCGCAGCTTGGCCTTGAAGACCGGGTAGTTGCCGCGCTCGGAGCGGCCCTCCGCGGTGACCTCCTCATTGGCCAGTACGGTGCCCAGGCCGGGGCACCAGTTGACCGGCGCGTCGGAGGCGTAGGCCAGCCGGAAGCCGCCCAGGACGTCGGCCCGCTCGGTGGCGCTCAGTTCGTTCCACGCGCGCGCGTGGTGGCCCGGAATCATGCGCTCACCGGACTCGAACTGGGCGGTCAGCTCGGCGATCGGGCGGGCCCGCTGCGCCTCCTCGTCGTACCAGGAGTTGAAGATCTGCAGGAAGATCCACTGGGTCCACTTGTAGTAGTCCGGGTCGATCGTGGCGAACGACCGGCGCTTGTCGTGGCCCAGGCCCAGCCGGCGCAGCTGGGACTTCATGTTCTCGATGTTGGCCTCGGTGGAGACCCGCGGGTGCGTGCCGGTCTGCACGGCGTACTGCTCGGCGGGCAGGCCGAAGGCGTCGAAGCCCAGGGTGTGCAGGACGTTGTGGCCGGTCATGCGCTGGAACCGGGCGAAGACGTCGGTGGCGATGTATCCCAGGGGGTGGCCGACGTGCAGGCCGGCACCGGAGGGGTACGGGAACATGTCCATGATGAACTTCTTGGGCCGGGCGGCCAGTTCGGGGTCGCCCGCCAGGTCGCCGGTCGGGTTCGGCGCCGCGTAGGTGCCCTCGGCGTCCCAGAAGTCCT
>DASTDN010000310.1:0-3916 GCA_035710365.1 Streptomyces sp.
CGACGGCGTCGACGCTGCCGAGGGCGGCCAGGACGCGGGCCCGGTCGGCGGCCGGGTTGAGCGGCCGGCCGGGACCCTTGCGGCGGGTCACCGAGGCGTCCGAGTTGAGGCAGACGACGAGGCAGTCCCCGACGCGGCGGGCGCTCTCCAGCAGGCCGACGTGACCGGCGTGCACGAGGTCGAAGCAGCCGCCGGTGGCGACGACGGTGCCGCCCCGGGCCCGGACCCGCCCGGCCAGTGCGAAGGCGTCGGTGCCGGGCGCGTCGGCCGCGCGGACCGGGCCCGGCTCCCGCCACAGGCGCGGGTCGCCGGCGCCGCCCGCCGCGACGAACTCGGCCGCCTCGGCGACGGCCCGCTGCAGCGCCTCCTCGGGGAGCAGCCCGTCGGCGAGTCCGGCGGCGGCCGCGGCGGCGAGGCAGTCGCCCGCGCCGCACGGGTCGCCGCCGGCCCGGTAGGGCGCCGGGAGCAGCATGGGCGTGCCGCCGCCGGCCCTGGCCAGCAGGACACCGCGCTCGCCGAGCGTGACCGCGACGCCGGCGGCCCGCCAACGCTCCGCGAGCCACGCGCCGCGCTCGGCGTGCGCGCCGAGCGAGTCGCCGCCGTCACCGGGGCACAGCGCCCGCGCCTCGGCGGCGTTGGGCGTGACCAGGCGCGCGCCCGGAACGGGCGCGTCGCCCCGGGGGTGAGGGTCCCACACCAGGGGCGTGCGGCGGGCGGCGTCGCTCAGGTGGACGCGCAGGGCGTCGGCGGTCCGGCGGCCGTAGTCGGCCACGAGCACGGCGTGGGCCCCGGCCAGCGCGTCCCGTACGGCGTCGGCGGGCACCGTGTCCCCGGGGCCGCCGGGCGTGCCGCCGCCCCGGTCGATGCGGACGACGGGCCGGCCTCCGGCCAGCACGCGGGTCTTGACCGGCAGGGTGCCGTTCAGCGGGATCTCCAGCAGCCGGACCCGGCCGCGCAGGTCCCGGCGTACGGCCTCGCTGGCGGGATCGTCGCCGAGGGCCGTCACCAGCGTCACGTCCCGGCCGCCGCGGGCCGCGAGGGCGGCGGCCAGGCCCGCGCCGCCGGGGTGGCTGCGGTCACCGGTGACGTCGACGACGGGGGCGGGCGCGTCCGGGGCGAGGCGCGTGGAGACGCCCTCGATGTCCTCGTCGAGGAGGACGTCGCCGACCACGGCGAGGGGCTTGGGGGCGGTCATGGCGTCCTCCCGGGGGTGACGGTCTCGGGCGCGGGGGGAGGCGGCGCCGGCACGGCCGTCGCGTCGAAGGACTCGCACAGCAGGTGGACGGCGACGAGGTGGGTCTCCTGGACGGTCGCCGTGCTGGCGGTGTCGACGCACAGCGCCTCGTGGGCGGCCTCGGCCAGGGGGTTGGGGCCGCGTCCGGTGAGCGCCCACACGGTGAGTCCGGCCCGGCGTCCGGCGGCGGCCGCCGCGGTCAGGTTGGGGCTGCGTCCGGAGGTGGACAGCAGCAGGAGGACGTCGCCGGGGCGGCCGTGGGCGGCGACCTGGCGGGCGTACACCTGCTCGAAGCCGTAGTCGTTGCCGATGGCGGTGACGCTGGAGGTCTCGGCGTGCAGGGCGAGCGCCGCGTAGGGGGGCCGCTCCTGCCGGTAGCGGCCGACGAGTTCGGCGGTGAGGTGCTGGGCCTGGGCGGCGCTGCCGCCGTTGCCCGCGGCGAGCAGCCGCGCCCCGCCGGTGAGGGCGTGGGCGAGCGCCGCTCCCCAGTCCGCGACCCGGCCGAGGTCGTGGCGGCACAACCGGTCGAGGGCCAGCTCCAGTGACCGGCAGTGCCGGCGTGCGGCGTCGAGTGCGGGATGGTCCGTCATGCTGTCCGGGCGTGCCCCGGCCGGGGCCGGTGGCGGGGCCCGCACCTCCCTTCGGGCGTCGGCGGTCGTGAAACGGGCGGGGCCCCGGCGGCCGGGCGGCGGTCGGCCCGGCCGTCTCCGGTGCCGGCTCGGGCGGCCGGCCCCCGGGGCGGCGGCCGGCCGGTCAGCCTCCTCCGCTCCCCGTGGCGGCGCGAGCGGGCTCGGGCGCGGGTCCGGACGTACGCGTGGCGCCCGGCGCGGCGTCGAGGACGTCGCAGTACACCGCCTCGGTGGCCGCCGCGACGCGGCCCCACCCGTACCGGCTGAGGACCCGGCGGCGGCCCGCCGCTCCGCAGGCCGTGCGGGCGGCCGGGTCGGCGAGCAGTCCCGCGACGGCGCGGGCCAGTGCTACGGGGTCGCGGGGCGGCACGAGGCGCCCGGTGCCGGGATCGGCGACGGTGTCGAGCTGACCGCCCACGGCACTGGCGACGACGGGCCGGCCGCAGGCCATCGCCTCCAGCGGGACGATGCCGAAGGGCTCGTAGTCGGCCGGGCACAGCACCACGTCGGCCGAACGCAGCAGCCGGGGCGTCTCGTCGCCCGCCACGCCGCCGGTGAAGCGGACCCGGTCGGCGACCCCGGCTCCGCGCGCGACGCCGCGCAGCCGCCGCACCTCGGGGTCGTCGTCGAGGCGGTCGGGCGGGGGGCCTCCGACGAGGACGAGTTCGGTCCCGGGCAGCAGGGCGAGTGCGGCGACGGACACGGCGGCGCCCTTGCGGGGCACGAGCCGGCCCAGTTGCACGAGCCGGTGGCGGTACGGTCCGCGGGGGGCGGCCGGTCCCGCGGGTGTGAAGCGGCCGGTGTCGACGCCGCACGGCACGACGGCCGTCCTGTCGGCGGGGATGCCCATGCGGGCGAGTTCGGCGAGTTCGTCGCGGCAGGTGGCGACGACGCGGTCGCAGCCGAGACCCACCTCGATCTCGCCCGCCACGCGCTGCGCCGGGCTGGTGTCGGCGAGCCGCTGGTGGCGCCGCTTCACCGTGCCGAGCGCGTGGTAGGTGTGCAGCAGCGGCAGGCCGAGGTCCCCGGCGGCGGCGAGGGCGGCGAGGCCGGACATCCAGTAGTGCGAGTGCACCAGGTCGGGCGGGTGGTGCCGCCACACACGGGCCAGGACCTCCGCGAACTCCGGCATGTACGGCAGGAGTTCGTCCTTGGGGAGCGGCTCGGCCGGCCCGGCCGGGACGTGGTGCACCTGTACGCCGTCCCGGACCCGGACGCGGGCCGGCAGGCCGGGCGCGTCGCGCCGGGTGTGGACGGTGACGCGGTGTCCGCGGTCGGCGAGAGCGGCGGCGAGGCAGGCGACGTGGACGTTCTGCCCGCCGGCGTCGGCACCCCCGAGGGTGGCGGCGAGTGGGCTCGCGTGTTCCGACACCATCGCGATGTCCAGGGCGCCGGGGCCGGACAGGCCGGCCGGAAGCGGGCCAGAGGGCGACCGGTTCATGCGCACACCTCCGCGATCAGGCGCTCCCAGTCGGCGAGGAAGCGTTTGAGTCCGTACCGTTCGAGGGCCGCCCGGCGGGCGCGCGCCCCGTCCTCGGCGGCGGCCCCCGGGTCGGCGAGGTAGCGGCGCGCCGCGTCGGCCAGGACGTCGGGCCGGGTGGACAGGGTGCCGGCGCCGGGCGGGACCGCCTCGACGGCCTCGGTGGTGGCGAGCGCCACGACGGGCATGCCGAGGTGCATGGCTTCCAGCAGGGACAGGCCGAGGGAAGTCCAGCGCACCGGGTGCAGGTAGAGGCGGCGCTGCGCCATGGCCGTGTGCAGGCCGGCCTGCGGCAGGTCGGCGGTGCGGCAGCGGTCCGGTGGCAGGCCGAGGTGTCCGGCGAGGCCGTCGGTGCGCATGCCGAACACGTCGAGCGGCACGGCTCGCGCGAGCCCGGCCAGCAGGTCCGTACCGGTGTGACGGCCGCGGCGCAGGGGGTCGTTGACGACGACCGCGGCGCGGGCGGTCCGGCCGGTCCAGCGGTGCCCGGGGTCGACGACGCCGTGCTCGATCACCTCGGTGCGGGTGGTTCCGCAGTCCCAGAACAGCCGGTTGAAGTGGGTGACGTGCACG